>DATCFX010001280.1:0-6983 GCA_036509275.1 Pirellulales bacterium
CCGTAGTCATCGAGCTTGCGGCCGGGGGCAAAAATTTTTAATTGGCAACTAATGGATTCCGGCAGCAGGCCGGTCATGTAGCGGGCCAGGTTGTAGGCGTGCGTGCCGATGTCGCCGAAACAGCCGGCCGCGCCGCTCTTGGAGGGATCGGTGCGCCAGGCGGCCTGCTTCTGATCGCCGGTCTCGATCCGCGTGCGCAGCCAGCCCTGGATGTAGTTGGAGCGGACGGCGTTGATTTCGCCCAACTCGCCGGCCAGGATCATTTCGCGGGCCTGCCGGACCATCGGGTAGCCGGTGTAATTGTGGCTCACGGCAAACACCACGCCCGAGCGATCCACGGCCCGGGCCAGCTCCTCGGCCTGGGCCAGGTCGAACGTCATGGGCTTGTCGCAGATGACGTTCAAGCCGGCTTCGACCGCCGCCTTGGCGATTTCGAAATGCGTGTGGTTGGGCGTCGCCACGGAGATAAAGTCGACGCGATCGCCGGCCGGGCGCTTCAATTCGCTGTCGATCAGTTCCTGGTACGAGCCGTAGGCGCGATCGGGTGGAATGTCGTAATCGCTGGCCGAAGCTTTGGCGCGCTGGGGATTGCTCGACAGGGCCCCGGCTACCAGGGCCGCCCGATTGTCCAGTACGGCGGCCGTACAGTGGACGCGGCCGATAAAAGATCCCTGGCCGCCGCCGACCAGGGCCATGCGTAATTTGCGGTTCAGTTCGCCGTTGGTCGGCATCTCGATTTCTCCTTCGCGCGTCGGTTTTGCTCGTCAAAGACGGGGATATCGCAGGCGACCGGCGCCTGGAGAGGCGCCGGCAGTCTCCCGCCCGTTCGGGTGGATGGGCCAGCGCTGGGCTGCCAAATCGCCAAGTCCTCGACCACGGGGCGACTCTCTTTTAGCAGATGGCCGGCGCCTTGCCACTGCCGAGGGCGGTAAAATGACGGGTGGTCGGCCACGATCGGGCCGCCGAGGCGTACACACCTTTGGTTTCAGGACTTCCAGACAAGGAGCATGCACATGATCGACTGGCTCAGCAGCAAACGCGCGGCGTGGGTGGGTGCCGGAATGGTTGTGGGTTTGATCGTCGGCGGGCTGCTGCCCGATTCGCCACTGCATGCCGTTGCCACGGACCGCTCCGAGAATTATGCCATTGCCACCGGGGCGGTTGAACAGGGAATCGAAGCGCTGTACACGCTCGATTTTCTCACCGGCGACCTGTCCGCGTTCATCCTGAACCCCGGCATGCGCACTTTCGGCAACTCCTACAAACGCAATGTGCTGGAAGACCTGAAGGTGCCCCAGGGCAAGAGTCCCAAGTTCATGATGGTCACCGGCGCGGCGTTTCTGCGCACCGGCGGCCAGATTCAGATGAGCCAAGCCGTGGTCTACGTGGCGGAAATGAACAGCGGCTACCTGGCAGCCTACGTGCTGCCCTATAACCCCGCGGCGATCACGCGGCCGTCGATGCCCAATGCCCAATCGTTGCTGCTTTTGAATGTGATCCCGGTTCGCTCGGTTGCGGTCCGCGGCGGCTAACGCACGCCGCCGCTGCCGATCTGATCGCCGAATCGCTTTTAGCGGTGCGAATTTGCGCCATTCTGGGCGCCAAGGTGGTTCCGCGCGCGCGGTTTCTCTGGAATCAGCCGCCGCCTGGCAGTACCATAACCACCACTGCCGGGCATTCGCTGCCGGCACCTTGGCAGAATCATCGCAACCCGGCCAGCGTGCTCTCGCGCTCGCAGGCCAAAACGCACCTCAAGGAGTTTAGGACCATGAACTACTGGCTCAGCAGCATGCGCGCCGCGTGGATGGCCGCCGGGATCGTGATTGGAGTCATCATTGGCGGGCTGCTGCCCGACTCGCCCCTGCACGCCACGGCGACCGACCGGGCGGAAAACTTTGCGATGGCCACGGGCACCGTCGACGAAGGCATCGACGCGATCTACACGCTGGATTTTCTGACCGGCGACTTGCAGGCTTACGTTCTCAACCCCACGACGCATAATTTCTCGAGCTGGTACAAGCGCAATATCCTGCCCGACCTCAAAATCGAGCAGGGTAAATCGCCCAAGTTCGTGATGGTGACGGGTGCGGCCGACTTGCGCGCCGGCGGCCAGGGTCAGTTCGGCAACTCGGTACTGTACGTGGGGGAATTGAGCGGCGGATTGCTGGCCGTGTACGCGTTGCCGTTCAATCCTTCCTCGCTCAATCGCCTCAATCCCCAGCAGCAGCCGATTATTCCTTTGACCGTACTGCCGTTCCGCACCGCTGCGGTGCGCAGCAGGTAAGCCGCGCTCAATCGTCGCGCTGGATGGCGATCGGCTCGCGCCCCTGCGAGGCCAGCGCGGCCAGGTTGACGCGCAGCACGTGCAGGGCATCGTCCAGACTGCAGAGTTCGTCCGGCTGACCGGCGCCAATGCCGAGCAGTTCGCGGGCCTGCGCGCGAAACAGGTCGTCGCGCTCGGCGACCAGTGGCTCGCTCCATTGCCACTGGCCGCCGAGCCGATGCACGCCGAAACGCTGCTCGTGAAGCCGAATCTGAGCGCTGGCCGTCGTGCCATTGAGCTGCACGAACAACTCGTTGGGCGCCATGAACTGACTCTCGGCCAGCGAGACCATGACTGTATCCCCCGCCGTGCGGCCGACGACGTGGACCGTGTCCTCGACCGTCACGCCTTCGAGGGCCTGGTGCCCATAGTCGCAAAAGATCCAGTCAAAGCGGCCGGCCAGGTGCTGAATGAGGTCCAGCGCGTGCGTGACCGCATCCTGCACCGCCCCGCCGCCGGTCGCGCGCTGGGCGTAGTAGATCTCGCGATAGGCGGGCCGGTACGTCGGAAAATGCTGCCCGCCGACCACGGTGACTTGCAACACGCGTCCCAATTCGCCCTGCCGGACTAAATCGGCGACCGCACGCACGGCCGGGTGCATGCGGAAGGTATAAGCCACGCGGACGATCTTGCCGGTCAGCGCCTGGCGAAGCTCGAGCGCCTCGTCGATGCGGGTGGCCAGCGGTTTTTCGATCAGCAGCGCCGTAGTCCGCGGGGCTAGTTTCAACGCATGGGCCACGTGCAGATGCGCTGGCGTGCAGATCACGGCGGCATCCCAGTCGTGCGCCGCGGCTTCGTCCAGCGTGGCCCAACCCCGCACGCTGTAGCGCTCGGCGACGGCCGCCCGCCGCGCGGCATCGGCTTCGCACAAGGCGACTTCGGCCAGGCCAGTTTGCTGAAAACTGCGCAAATGACGCTCGCCGATCGAGCCGCCGCCAACGACAAGCACTTTTTGCATTTTGAGCGTCACCCGCAGGGGATTTAGCCGGCCCGGATCGCGGGCCGATTACGGCTCATGAATGAGCCGGCTATTTTATTCAAAAAACCGAACCGCAATAGTTGTCGTCGATTTTTTGCCCGTCGGCAATGGTGCGCCGCGCGCGAAATGCCTACGATTGAAACTTGCGACTTTTACTTTTGTCACTACCCGAGGATCCGGTTCCATGCCGCAGAATCTCGCTTCGGCGCGCAATCTGATTTTTCCCGCGCTCGTCACGCCGCTCACGCCCGAAGGCAAGATCGACGGCGCCAGCACCGAGCGGCTGATCGATCACTTGTATACCCGCGGCGTCGGCGGGCTGTATGTCACCGGGAGCACCGGCGAGGGGATCTATCTCGACGTTGCCAGCCGCCGCAACATCGTCGAGTTGGCCGTTGCCATGTCGCGCGGCCGCGGACAGGTGATCGCTCACGTCGGCGCGATCGAGGGGAGCGTGGCCTACGAACTGGCCGTACACGCGGCGCAAGCCGGCGCCGACGCCGTGGCCAGCATCCCGCCGTTTGCCGGCGGCTACAGTTGGGACGAAATTTACGGCTACTACCGCCGGTTGTGCCAGGTGAGCCCGCTGCCGGTGATCGGCTATTACATGCCGGGGCTCAGTGGGCAAGCCTTCCCGATCGACAGACTGGCCGAACTCGCGGAACTGAAAAACTTTGCCGGGTTCAAAGTCACCGATGTCAACCTTTACACGCTCGAGCGCTTGCTGGGTCGCCTGCGGCCCGATCAGATCGTCTTTAATGGTCCCGACGAATTGCTCGCCCTGGGGCTGGCCTTGGGCGCCCACGGCGGCATCGGCACGACGTACAACGTCATGCCCGAGTTGATCCTCGAAATTGCCGCGGCCTGCCGTGCCGGCCGACTGGCGCAAGCGGTCGAGTTGCAGCGTCGCGCCAACGACGTGATCGAAGCGATCATCACGTACCAGGGCCTCGCGGCCACGAAACACATCCTGGTCTGGCAAGGCCTGATCGCCAGCGCCACCTGCGCTGCGCCGCGCGCATTGCTCAATGCCGCACAACAGGCCGACCTGCTGGCCCGACTTTCGAAAACCGCGATCGCCGACACGCTCACGCACCGCTGAAAGGCTACCAGCGGACCGCGGCTTCAGGCCGGCCGAATCTCGATCGGAAACACGTCGCGCGTGCGTTTGCGGTAACGCAAGCTGCTCCAATCCTGGGCTAGGATGGCCCGGGCATCGACGTTGTAAATTCCGCCGGCAAGCTGCTCGAAACCGGAGCGAAAGTGTACGGCCGATTTGACGCCGATGGTTTTCATCGTCCGACAATCGATTCCCAACGTGCGGGCAAAGCCCGGATCGAGCGGTTGCACGCGCGCCGTCACCACCACGACCGATACGCCGTCGGAGCGAAGCCAGGCCGAGGGCCCCAGATTGCCGGGCAAACCGCCGTACATCGGCCCGTCGTACTTGAAGCGGCCATCGGACACCGCCACGACTTCGAACTCGCGCGTGACCGGCGGCCCCTGGATCGGCGCGCTTTTGCCGCCCACCGCCAGCCGCACGCGAGCTCCCGGCCCGGCGGCGTGCGCGGCCAGGGCTGCCGCGGGATCGACCAGGTACAGTAGCAGCGCGTCGTTCAAGCCCAGGTCGAAAAAGGTTTGTAGCATCTCGGTGGAATCGCCCGGCGCGCCGCCGCCCGTATTGTCGGCATGATCGGCGAGAAAAATCGGGAAGCGGCCCGCCTGCTGGCCGGCGGAAATCGCATCGCGAACATTCAAGGGCGGGCTGAACCACCGCTGCCGGTGTTCCCAAATCCAATCGCCCAGCTCATCGGCCGCGGCTTGGGCTCGCTGCGGATCGCCATCGGCCACGGCAACGACCGAGGCGCCGACGTCGGGCACGTCGGCCCAGGGGAATCCGGTGGCCACGGTCACGCTCAACATGCCCGGCCGCGTCTCGATCTCGTGCGCCCGGCGCATCAGCTCGTCCATCGGCGGATGGGCCGTCACTTGCCGCTGCGCTGCCCAAAACAGCGGCAATTGCCGCAGGGCCATTCGCGGCCGGATTTCGCCCCGCACCGTGCGGGCGATTAGCTCGCCCGCCTCGACGCCGCGGGCTCGCATGTCGACGTGCGGATACGTGTCGTAGCCGACGATCGCATTGGCAGCCGCCACGCGGGCAGGCGTATGATTGCCGTGCATATCCTGCGTGACGATGATCGGCCGCTGGCTGCCCAGATAAGCCCGCACCGCCTGGATCATGTCGCCGTCGCCGTCGTCGATGCCTTCGATGACCATCGCTCCGTGCAGGTCGAGCAGCACACCGTCGACCGGCCCGCCGGCAGCTTCGGCCTCGCGCAAACGCTGGAGCAGTTCGTGCTTGAGCGCGTCGTAAGCCGCGCGCTCGATCAGTCCGGCCGGCCAGGCAAAAGTCCACAACAGCGGCACGACTTCGAAACCTTGGCTTTCGCCGGCTTCGAGAAAACCGCCGACGCAGAGATTGGCCTGCGAGAAGTGTTCGACGATCTGACTGCCGACAAACAGCCCCATGCCTTGCTCAAAATCGCTGCGCGTGGTGGGGCGATCGATGAAGGTGGCTGTTTCGTGCAGGATTCCGCCCACGGCAATTCGCATGTTCAAATCTCGAGAATCCATCAACAAGCAGCCTTAGCGATTGATTTGCCGTCCTTGATCGCGTTCGCTGTTGCCGCTGGCGGGATGGGGCGCCGGAGCACCCCGGAGGAGCCCGTCGCTGCTAAGATCCTCATCGAGATCGGGCCAATGGATGCCATAGCCGCCACCCGCGACCTGCCAGTTCTTTCGCTGAACCGCGGTAGCGCTCAATAAACGCGGATACCATGCCAGCGGAACGGTAATCGTTCGGCCGTCGCGCAGGACAACGCTGAGGGTGTCCCTGGTGAACTTCACGTCGACGACCCGTTCGTCAGCTCCCGGCGCCAAAATGCCCATTCCAAGCCTCCAAAAATGCCGCTTCGTGATCGACCACAATCTGTTGAATCCGCCTCAATTCTTTCGGTGAGAATCCGAAGTTCCGCGCGAGGACAACCGGCCGCAACCAAAACTTGGCCGAGAGATCGCCGCGATCGACATGCACATGCGCTGGTTCCTGCGGCTCGTGGCTGTAAAAGTAAAAACGGTAACCATGAGCTCGAAAGACAGTCGGCATGCGCTATCCATCGCGAGTCAGCGTGCAACTCCGCGTCCAAAGTTCCGGCAGCTCACAAAGTGATGGCACTCTATTATTGCCGCCGGCGCAGTTAGGATCGAACGAAAAATAACTTCCGTTTTTGCCGACCCCTCTCCCTGTCCTCTCCCGCAAGGGGCGAGGGGTTTGCGGAGAAGTTGTTTTTCGTTCGATCCTTAACATCAACGCGGCAGTGGGTCGGCTAGTGCGGCTCTTTGGATTTTCCCGGCGGCGCGTCGTTGGTCAATTCGGCCGAGAGCTCCAGCCCGCCGGAATTGATGATGCGCTGCCCGGCCAGCAGCGCGCGGCAGCCCTGGCTCAACTCGTCGGGCGTGGGGTGGCTGCGAATCGTAATCAGGTGCTCTTGCCGCCGCACGACCGCCACGATTTGCCGCCGATATTCGTGCCGGGCCGCGTCGACTTCCACCAGCACGTCGGCATGATTCGCCTCTTCCAACAGCGCCCCGGGCGGAATGGCTACGAGCCGCGGATCGACC
>DATCFX010001281.1:0-1056 GCA_036509275.1 Pirellulales bacterium
AGTTCCACCGCTTCGGCCAGGCGCAGGCCCGCCAGCCAGCCGGACAGCAGCAAGACCCGCAGAAACGGGTCGTCGGCCTTCAGCAGCAGACGCTCGAACGTCTCGGCCGCCACCGGCTGCGGCGTCTTCTTCGGCACCTTCACGGCCGGGAACTCCGGCACCGCCGGTAACATGCTCTGGCTGACGGCCCAGCCGAGAACGCCATGCAAGTAGCCGAGCTTGGTGCGAATCGTGCTGGACTGCAACCCGTCCCGGCCGCGGCTGTGCAGTTTGCGCAGGCCGGCTACGAAGACGCTGACCGTCCGTGCCGTGACGCTGCGAATGGTAGGCGGCTTGCAGATTTGCTCCAGCAGGTCCAGCACGCGAGTAACGCCGCGCCGCGTCATCGGGCGCAGGTTGGACAGGCCCTCCTCCTCGAACGTCTGGCGGAACCGTGACCAGGACATCCGCGACGCCTGCTTGTGCAAGCCGTGGTTCAGCTCATATTCCAGATCGGCCCGCGCCTTCTCGGCCTCCGCTTCGTCGTTCGTCTTCGCGCTCTGGCTTTTCCGTTTGTGGGTGTCCGGGTCCAGCCATTGCAGCATGAGGTTGCTGCGGCCCTTGAACCGCTGAACCCAGACCGTGACGCGCTTCTCGGACATGCCAACTCCTTCCCGGAAAGGCCGCGCGGGGAGGGCCGCTTTCCAGGACGGCGCCGCTCCCGCGCGGCAAAGGAACGCCGCTATCCTACCCCGGCACGCTGCGCAGCTGTTCTGCGGACGTCGTGCTTCCTCCCGCCGTCGGGCCGGCCTGGCTGGTCGCCGGCGGCAGCTTGTCGGCCAGTTGCGTCACGGCACCGTGCAGGGCCTGCACAGCTGCATAAAGCAGTTCCGCCGCGTCGCAGATACAAAGCCCCTGCGCTGGCATGGTGACGGCCGCAGAATGCCAGCCTGGTCGAGGACTCCGGAAACTCCGGGCCCCACGTCCCAGCGTTGCGCCGGTCACGTCGGAGACGTACTGCCGGCTCGTGCCGGCCAGCTTGGCCGCCTGGTCAGCGGTTCTGCCACTGCCGGCATC
>DATCFX010001282.1:0-1179 GCA_036509275.1 Pirellulales bacterium
CCGTTGTCCGTTGTCCGTTGTCCGTTGTCCGTTGTCCGTTGTCCGTTGTCCGTTGTCCGTTGTCCGTTGTCCGTTGCGAACCAGGAAGTTCGGCGCACCGGCGTTGAGGCGAGGCGCTAGCGCCAATAGCGCACGACTAGCGCTGCGAGCAAGCAAACACTGCAGACGATCGTTAGAATCACCAGCCGGCGAGAGCCGCGTCCAAACCATCCAGCGGCTGGCGCGAACGCGCCGCAGTAGGGGCACTCGGACAAGGCCAGAGGAACCCGCTGGCCGCAATTACGGCAGGGCCTAAACATGGTGTCTGGCATGGTGCGGCGAAGTCTGCGAAGATCGCGGCTCCGAAGCTCATCGCCCCGACGTCAGCGAATCACGATGTCAGCGCATAAAAAAGCCCCGGTAGGTGGGGCAGGAACCTGCCGAGGCCCGCTCGCCGAAGCGAGCTAACAGCCAAGTGTAGCGAGTGACCACGCAGGTGCAAAATACCGTTACAAACTTTTAATCCGCGTCGAATTCGATTACGAATCGTTAATGTTTCGCCGGTCTGCCGCAGCGGCAAAAACCTCGGCAGCGACGGCGAACGCTCTGCACCGCTGCACCGCGTTGCCAGCAGGTCCGCGACGCGGCCGAAAGCACGGCAATCGTGAAGCAATTCGGTGAACTCAGCATTGGCGAATAAGCTTCCCATCGGCCGGCTCGCGCCTTCGCCCACAGGGGCCCAGCACGTGGGCAACGCCCGCACGTATTTGCTGGCTTGGCTGTCAATCCGGTCGCGCGGCGGCCGGATGGTTCTGCGGATCGAAGACATCGACTCGCCGCGCATCAAGCCGGGTGCCGAGCAATTGGCCATCGCCGATCTGCGTTGGTTGGGGCTCGACTGGGATGAGGGACCCGACATCGACGGCCCCCAGGCGCCCTACGTGCAGACGCAGCGACTCGCGCTGTACGACGAAGCACTGAGGGCGCTGCGCGCGGCGGAGCGCGTGTATCCGTGTACGTGCAGCCGCGCGGACGTGCTGTCGGCGGCCAGCGCGCCGCACATTGGCCAGGAGGGACCAAAATACTCCGGCCACTGCGCCCGGCACACGGCCGCCTCCGCCGCCGGCCTGCCGGGCAAGTACTGCTGGCGCTTTCGCGCTTCGTCCCGCCTGCGGCAGTTCGACGACGCGGTGGCCGGTC
>DATCFX010001283.1:0-1439 GCA_036509275.1 Pirellulales bacterium
GAGCGACAGGCGATTGTGGAAGGCGTGCAAGAGATGTTCGACCAGCTTTCGCGGTTGGCCGAGGTGGGCAATAGCACGCTCAAGCCGCGGCTGGCGGCGCTGGTCGGAGGCGACGTACGGGCACGGCTCTTGGCGCGCGTCGAGCAGGCCCACGCCCAACTGCCCGACATGGATGAAGACTATCGAAAGTACGTGCGCGGCGAGTTGGATGCCTGGCGCCAAGAGAATCCGAAGGCGGTGGCCTTTTTGCGTTCGCTGGATCACGTGCTGGCCCTGGCGCGGCCGGCGGTGACCGTGTCGCTGGCCATCAGCGGCGGCATTCTGGCCGGCGACGTGATGGGCCAGGCGGCGGCCCACGTGGCCGGACACACGGCCGGCCAATTGGCGGCCGAAGCGGCGATCACCGGCGGCGTGACGGTCGGCGGCGAGGCGGCCATCACGGCCACCGGGCAGGGGCTCAAGCACTCGGCCGCCGTGCTGTTTCGCCGGTTGCAAAATCGCTACGCCGAGCAGCGGGCCCGCTGGCTGGCCGGCTGGCTCGAGCACGAGTTGCTGGGCGACCTGCTGGCCGAACTCCGCCGCGGTGCCCAATTGTCCGGTAGTACACTGGTTCGCGACGTGGAAGAAAGCCTGAGTGTGCTGGCCATGATCGAGTAGGCCCATTTTCCGCCAGGAGTTGAGATGACCCAAGCATGGCCATCGCGGCCGCTGGCGCCGCTGGCCCGCGCGACGTTCGTCGGCCCGTGGGCCGGATTGCCGGTGGCCTGGACCGAGGACGATCGCTTCGACGAGCCGGTCTACCGCGCGGCGGTGTCGGCCTGCTGCCGGGCCGGCGTGCCGGGCGTTTATACCGCCGGCACGACGGGCGAGTTCTACGCGATGGAGCTGGACGAGTTTCAGCAAATTGCCCTGGCTACCGTGGAAGAATGCCGCGCCGCCGGCGTACACGCGATGATCGGCGTGACGAGCACGTACACGCTGGGGGCCATGCGGCGGGCGGCGTATGCCGCCCGGATCGGCGCGTCGGCCGTGCAGGTGGCGTTGCCGTTCTGGATGGAGGTGGCCGACGGGCAGATCGTGCCGTTTGTTCGCGAGGTGGCGAGAGCGGCCGAAGGCCTGCCACTGTCCATCTATGAAACCTCGCGGGCCAAAAAGCGGCTGACGCTCGACGATCACCGGCGAATCAAGCAGGCGGTGCCCCAGTATCTGATGGTCAAGTCCACGGCTGGGACGCTGGGAGCTACTGAAGACGGCTGCCGGCAACTCTCGGAATGGGTGAACGTGTTTGTCGGCGAGCACGCTTGGGGCCGGCTCGGCCGTGCGGGGGCGAAAGGCGGGTGCAGTTCGGCCGTGTATTGGAACCCCCCGCTGATCCTGGCCCTCTGGCAACAGGTGGCCGACCGCCGGTGGCAGGCGGTCGATGCAATCTGCCAGCGGCT
>DATCFX010001284.1:0-8215 GCA_036509275.1 Pirellulales bacterium
CTTGGGCATGACGACGTCGAGCAGGGCCAACGAAATCTCGGACTCGCGGGTCTTGAACAATTGCAGAGCCTCTTCACCATCCCGGGCCACGAGGGTCTGATATCCCGCGCCCTGCAGGATCCGCACGGCCAGGTTGCGAACGAGCGGTTCGTCTTCGGCCACCAGGATCAGCTCGACGCCGCTTGCTCGCGGGTCGGGCGGCCGCTGCTCTTCGAGCGCGATCGTGTTCTCCGTAGAAGGCAGATAGACCCTGAACGTGGTACCAATGCCCAGCTCGCTATAAACGCGGACCGTGCCTTTGTGCTGTTGCACGACGCCGTAGACGGTGGCCAGGCCCAGGCCGGTGCCCTTGCCGACTTCCTTGGTTGTGAAGAACGGCTCGAAGATGTGTTGGATATTTTCCCGCGAGATACCGCAGCCGCTATCGCCGACGGTCAGTACCGTGTAACGACCCGGCTGCACGTCGGCATGCAGCTCGCAATAGCCGCCGTCGAGCACGAGATGCTCGGTTTTCACCAGCAGGTGCCCGCCCGTGGGCATGGCATCGCGGGCGTTGACGCACAGGTTCATCAGCAGTTGCTGTAGTTGCGTGGCATCGGCGTGGACGGTACCGGCCGAAGGGCCGAGCACGAGATTCAGCTCGACGTGTTCGCCGATGAGCGGGCGCAGCAGCTTGACCACGTCCTGGACCAGTTGGTTGGCATCGAGGTCCACAAACTCCAGCATCTGCCTGCGTCCGAAACCGAGCAATTGCCGCGTCAGCGTCGCGGCGCGCTCGGCCGCCTTCAATACCTGCTGCAGGTCCTGGTAGGGCTGTTCGTCGGCTGCCATGCCTTCCATCGCGTATTGGGTATAGCCTTGGACGGCCTGCAAGAGGTTGTTGAACTCGTGGGCAACCCCGCCGGCCAGCGTCCCGATGGCCTCCATTTTCTGCGAATGCCGCAGTTGCTCGTCGCGCTGGCGCAAGGCCTCTTCGACCCGTTTGCGCTCGGTGATGTCCACGGCCACGCCGCCTAGAAAACGCCGCCCTCCCGAGTCGCGAATGGGAAACTTGTAGGTCAGCCAGGATGTAACCGCCTGCTCGGGAAAGCACAGCTCTTCGACAAATTCGATTGAACAATCCGCGTCGAGCACCTGTTGATCGTTCGACTGAATCTGCCTGGCGACGGCTTCAGGCCAGAGCTCGGCGTCCTGCTTCTGCCGCCAGTCGTGCGGCAAGAGTTCGCCGAACCGACGGTTCACGTAGACCAGCCGGCCCTGATCGTCTTTCATGAATGCCAGGGCGGGACTGTTGTCCATGAACGACTGAAAACGCGCTTCCGACTCCGCCAATTCCGCCGTCCGCGTTTGCACCCGCTGATCCAATTCCGCGTTGAATCGGCGGACTGCCTGCTCGGCCCGCTCCGTCTCTTTGACCGATGCTTCGAGCGCTTCGACCGCCTGTTGGCGCGCAGCGTCAGCCTGATTCAAGGCGCGAGCGGCCCAGTAAATCACGCCGGCAAATAGCACGACCGTCAGCGATACCGTCAGCGTGACCCCGAACGCCGGGCCGTACATGCCCGCCCATTCGCCCAGCAGCCGAAGCCAGCCGAGGAGCAAGGGAATCAGCGCGGCTGCGGGGAGTAAACGTCGGGCCATTTGCCCACCCGCGCTGCGGCTATAAATAGTTGCCAGCAAACCGGCTTGAGAACGTGCCATGAGGATCCCGGCAGCGAGCGTCCCGAACAGCGCGGCGGTATTGAGCGCCATGGGGATAAACGGCCCGATCCCGTAGACGGCCGTCGCGCCGTACGAGTATCCGACGATCGCCATGAGCGAGGCCGTGGCCATTGGCAGCGCGAGCCACTCAGACGGCCGTCTGCGGCAGACCACGCAGTCGATCGATACCAGTGCCAGGCCTGAGAATAGAAAGGCGGCTGCGGTGTTGGGCGCCATGCGGTTTCCGCCGAGGCGCGACTCGAAAAGAACCTGATCGAGCCCGATGTCCCAGCCGATCACAAACCTGGCAACGCTCAGTAATCCGACAGCTACAACTCCCCACGCACACGCCTGGCCACACCGATAGCGTACCGTGGTCGCTTCGTTTCGCAGCAGCACGAGCGCCGCTCCGGCGATGATGAACGTGATCGCCGTAGCGGGATTCATGGCCACGAAGCCCGGCATGACCAACACCGACTTCAGCCAGGAAATGTCGACAGCCCATCCCACGAGAACCGAGCCCGCGACCATGATAATAAGGCAGCCGGCAATGCTGCTCGGATCCGTGCCACGGCCTGGGTTGCGCAAGCTGCCGGTCGCTCGAAAGGCAAACATAAGGTTCGGTGGCCTCAAATGGCCAATCCGGCTCCCAAATATCGACTCGAAATCTCTCAACCCTGGTTGCCGCGGAACGATCCGCGCCAGGTAAGCATCCAAAACCTAGCTTTGAAGCCAAGGCCGATCAAACGCAGGGGGTCGAACCGTGACGAACGAATCGATTGTTCCGGCGCCGCTTCGCGAAGAAGCAGCCTGGGCTTGCCATGAATCGCGGATTCGCCGGATCAGGGCTGCCGCTGCATCGCCGCGGCGAATCGACTAGAATTGACTGGAGCACCAGCCAGCCGAGGAACCCGACGATGCCGTTCGATCGAATCACCTGCGACCCTGCCAAGATGAGCGGCCAGCCGTGCATCCGTGGCCTGCGGCTTACCGTG
This sequence comes from Pirellulales bacterium, assembly GCA_036509275.1. GTDB lineage: Bacteria > Planctomycetota > Planctomycetia > Pirellulales > PNKZ01 > DATATB01. The sequence continues at coordinate 2,694 of DATCFX010001284.1, forward strand.
CGCCGGGTGCTAGAAGAGCTGGCTGTCTATCCCGACCGTCGGGAATTGCGCGCCGAGTATCCCGAACTCGATGACGAAGACATTCGCCAGGCGCTTGAGTACGCGGCGGCCAATCTTGACGACCGTGTGGCGGACCTGCGGCCGACGGCATGAAGCTGATTTTGGATCAAGGATTGCCCCGTTCGGCCGTTAAGCATTTGGCTGCTGCGGGCATTGCCGCTGAACACGTCGGCGACTTAGGTCTGGCTGGCGCCGCGGATGGTACGATTCTCGCCCTGGCTCAGCAGCAGCAAGCCATTGTCGTCACCCTCGACGCGGACTTTCACCATTTGTTGGCTGCATCGCGCGCCTCGTCACCATCGGTCGTGCGAATTCGCGTCGAAGGCCTTAAAGGGGACCAACTGGCCGCCATACTTGTTCAGGTCATCGCCATTGCAGGCGCGGAACTTAGCAGCGGCGCCGTGATTTCCGTCACCGAGGGGCGGATTCGCGTTCGGTCACTGCCGGTGGGCCGCTAACGGGCAATGCGTCCACGAGAAACCGCAGGTTGGCGCCGCTCGCGCTTCTTCGTCCTGCCGAGAATAGGGGTCAGGAATTGGGTCAGGAGTCATTTCCGAAAATGACTCCCGGCCCGTTTTGCACTCGCGGTTTTTAAGCAGATCGGTGCGCTTTAGAATCGTCCGAAAAATAACTTCCGTATTTCCCGGCCCCTCACGCTGCCCTCTCCCGCAAGGGGAGCGGGACCGCGGAGAAGTTATTTTTCGGGCGATCCTTATTCGTCCGCGAGCCGGCCGTTTTTGATTGGCTGGCGGCGGGCCGCTTCGTGGCTCCCTGGCACCGCTTGCAAACTGAGCTCTTCGCCGGGGCGCGAGAGCATGGCCCGGGCCGGCTTTCCGGCCGGTAGTAGCAGGACTTCGATGGCGCGCTCGTCGCGGTCGGGCAGCGCGTCCACGCAATGCCAGGTGGCCGAAGCGCTCAGGCCGGCGTACACCACGATCGAATACCGGCCGTTGCGCGGGTTGGCAGCGGCGGCCACCACGGCCGTGTCGGGATGGGCATACATGTGGCCGCGCAGCGTGAACGACGCGGTGCCGAACTGCGCGGCCAGCGCATCTGCGATTCCGGCGGTGGCGCTGTTGGTCGCCGGCCGGCCCACGAGCAGCAGGTGATGGTTTTTAAGATCGTCGGCGCTCACCTCGCGGTCGGAGCGGACGCGGATCGTGACGTTGGTTCCCCGTCGGGCGATCCGCCGCGCTAGCCGCAGGGCCGCCTCGTGCTGGGCACTGCGATCCGCGAGCGTGCCATAAACAATGAGCGTGTGCTCCGGCTCGCGCTCGAACGAGTCGATCGCCCAGATATTGCCTGAAAATTTCGCCGGCAGCGCGCGGCTGGTGAGCCAGGGATCGAACGTGCTCGTCAGGGATTTTCCGGCGGCGCGCTCGATGGCCACCTGAAACTGGCTGGTCGCGACCTCCTGCCCAGCATGGGCTCGGCCGAATTCGTCCAGCGTCTTGTCGAACTTTTCGGCGCCTAATTGCCGGCGAAGCTCGGCCAGCAGCAGCACGCCTTTGCCGGAGGCGATCTGGTACCAGTCGTCGCTGGACCACTCGGCCTGCGTTTCGGCCAGGGGCACGTCATGGCCCAACCGGCGCGCGGCGGTGAGCCATCCGGACCAAGCGGCAAAGCGGACCACGTCCAAGCGATCACGGGCTCGCTGGCTGAGCTTGCCGCTGCCGGCCGCCTTGGTGAGCGATTTTTCCAGCTCGACCTGTCGTTCGAAATTGGCAAACGCGGCCGCCAGCCAGTTATCCGCGTCCGACTTGGGCAGCAGCGTCCCGCGCCAGGCCGCTTCGACCTGCTCGGGCTTTTCCGGCTTGTCGTCGTGCTTTTTATCCGGGACCAGCGCCAGATCGACGGCCTTCGATGCCGGCTGCGTGGCAGGGGCCGCGGTGGTCAGCAGGGTCCAATCGTTGCTCACCAGCGGCTGGATGTCGTCGTTGCGCTCGCGCTCTTGCCGGGTCGGCTCCCAGGTTCGCCCCAGGGGCGGGCCGAACAGGGCATGTGTCTTCAACTGCCGAGCCAGCGTGTTGGTGGTGAACTTGGCATCGCAGGATCGGAAGGCCGCAATCGGCGGCGTGGTGAACGCCAGGAATCCGAACCCCTCGCCAATCTTCCCGCGGTGCTCGTTGAACAACCGCATCCACTCGCGGTCGCGATACTGGGGCTGAAACACGAGGTTGGCCGGCCGATCGGCCAGGCTGGCGACGGTCTCCTCGCGCACGCCCAGGTCGCGCATGTTGTTGCAGCCGAAGTAAAAGCCCTTGGTCCCACCCGGCCACTGGTCCCGGCTGCTGCGCCATAGCTCGCTGTGCTGCGTGCCAAGTTCGAACATCGCGACTTCGTCGGTCTTGATGTCGCCCAGCAGCCACTGGTTCGAGTACAGGCCGTTGTTGCTCTCGCGCAGCATCTTCAGCGCACCGTCGATTGAGTCTGCATACTGAGCCGCGCGGCGCACGCGCGAAGCGATCGGCGTTCCGGCCGGCTCGAAGCGCGTTTGCCGAATCGTGGTTTCGGCCAGCAGCAGCCCGGCGCTGTTGATGTAGTAATCCAGGCCGCTCATGATGCCGCCGGGATACGTCTGCATGACTACCCGGTGGCCGGCTGCGGGTTCGAGATCGAGCCATACGTTGTAATGCCGCACTTCGTACAGGGCGGACATGGTGATATGGCCGAAGACGATGTGCCCATCGGCCGTGGCCGGCCCGGTGGCGGCAAACGCGCTGCAATGGTCCTGGTCATCCGAGGGCGTCCGGTCGATGGGTGGCTCCTGCCAGCGGCGGCCCTCCAGGCCGGTGGGCGAGGCCTTGAGTCCCGCATCCAGAAAGCCCAACTCGATGGCCGAATTCAAGGTGACAATGTCCACCAGGTCGAGCTTGCGCTCGTCGAATTTGGCCCCGGCGGCTGCCGCCCCGTCCGCGATGCCCTTCATCTCCTCGAGAAACTCTGCATCGTAGCGCCGCAGCAGCAGGGCATTGGCCAACAGGCGAAAATCTCGCCAGGCGGCCGACGGAGCGTCCGCGCTGCGTTCATGGGCCAGCGCACGCACGTAGTCGGCGATCTCGGCCGCCAGCAGCCGGCCATGCTGATAGCCGCGCTCGTAGGGCTTGCCTTCGATATGCAGCACGATCCAACCGGCCTGCGGATAGCGATAGGCCGGCCCCTGACGCACGACCGAATTCGGATCCGGCACCAGACTACCACTGGCCGGCACCCTGTCGGCGGCCCGCGCGCCGCCGGCCAGCCAGCCGGCCGCGAGCAGGACCAAGAGCGTCAATCGAAAGCCGCGAGCGGACATCTTGGTCTCCGGTTGAAACATCCGGGATCGTGGAACGGCCGGACCAAGCGGGCATAACCGGCTATCGGTAGCTTACCCTAAATTCGCCGCCCGCAGAAACCGGGCATCGAACAGAGTCCGCAAAAGTCGTGGCGTCTGGGAATCAAGAAAACCACAGAGGCACAGAGAAGAAAACCGGAGAGGAGGAGGGGAACCACAAAGACACGGAGGTCACAAAGGAAAATACCTTCGGCTCTTCGTGTCCTGGTGGTGAATTCTTTCTTTTTTTTCTCTGTGCCTCTGTGCCTCTGTGGTTCTCTCCCTCCTCTTTTCTCCGTTTGCGGCTCGCCACGGTTCGCCGGCACGCTAAGAAAATCTACGCTTGAAGTGCCTCGAAGCGGTCCAACTCGTCGCGCGTGGGCAAAGATGGTTGGGCGCCCAGGCGCGTGGTGGTCAAGGCGCCGGCCAGGTTGGCGTGGCGCACGGCAACATCGAGCGGATGGCCGGTAGCCAGCGCATAGGCTAGCGCCGCGCTAAAGGCATCGCCGGCGGCCGTGCTATCGACCGCTTGCACCGCGCAGCCGGGCACCGAGCCGCTCTGCACGATGTCGGAGTCGGTGCGAGTCGCCCAACACGCGCCGCGGCTGCCGAGCGTAACAACGGCCGTGCGCACACCGCGGCACACCAGGGCGCTGGCCGTGGCCGCGTCGCTGACGCGAATGCCGGTCAGGTGCTGGGCCTCGTGCTCGTTGGGCTTCAAATAATCGACCAGCTCCAGCAGCGACGCATCCAGCGGCGCTTGCGGCGCCGGCGCGGGATCGAGCATCACCGGCACGCCCGCATCGTGGGCCAATCGCGCGGCGCAGGTCACGGTCTCCAGCGGAATTTCCAATTGCAGCAGCAGCATATCAGCCTGGAAAAACAACCCGGCCGCATGCCGCACGTCGGCCGGACTGAGCGCGTCGTTGGCGCCGGATGCGACCGAGATCGAATTTTCGCCGCGCTCGTTGACTAGAATCAAGGCCACGCCGGTTGGCAGCGTGTCGTCGCGGATGATCCGGTCGGTGTTAATGCCCTGTTGGCAATACCCGGCCAGCGCGTCGTCGCCAAAGCGATCGCGGCCGACTCTGGCCAGCAAGGTGACTTCGGCCCCCAGGCGGGCGGCGGCCACGGCCTGGTTCGCCCCTTTGCCGCCGGCGGCCATGCTATAGCACCCGCCGGTCATGGTTTCGCCCGGGGCGGGCAAGCGACTGCCGCGGACGATCATGTCCACGTTCACGCTGCCCACGACCAGCAGCCGCGGGACCGTACGCCGGGCGAGCCGAGCCGGGCCGGCGAGCGGCGAGGTTCGCGCAACGGGTGCCGCTCGGCTCGCGGCACCTACTCGATCTGGCGACGACATGAGCGGCCTACTGCGCGAGCAAGAGCCGGCCGGGAACCTGGAGATAGTTCTTGACTTCGTTGAGGAACCGGGCCGCGGCGGCGCCATCGACGAGCCGATGATCGTAGGAGATCGAGAGCGGCATCATCAGCCGCACTTCGACTTTGTCGTCGATCACGACCGGCAGCTTGCGCGAGCGGCCGACCAGCAAAATGGCCACCTGCGGCGGGTTGATGATCGGCGTCGAATAGATGCCGCCGATGGTGCCCATATTGCTGATCGTGAAGGTCCCGCCTTGCTGGTCTTCGAGGGTGAACTTGGCAGTGCGGGCTTTTTCCGTGACATCGGCCAGGGCCTGGGCGATTTCGGGAATCCGCAGTTGATCGACATTGCGCACCACGGGCACGACCAGCCCGCGATCGGTGTCGACGGCCACGCCCAGGTGGACGTACTTTTTGTAGACGATTTCCTCGGTTTGCGGATCGAGCGAGGAATTCAAGAGCGGGTGAACTCGCAGCGATTGGGCCACGGCCTTCATCACGAAGGGCATCATCGTGAGCTTGACGCCCGAGTCAGCGTACTCGGCCATACCGCCTTTGCGTAGCCGCTCCAGCTCGGTAATGTCGGCATCGTCGAAATTGGTGACGTGCGGAATCGTGGTCATCGAATGGACCATGTTGGCCGCGATCGTCTTGCGGATGCGGCTCATCTGGGCCCGCAGCGTGGTGCCCCAGTTGTCGCGTCCCTCGACGCCGTCGGGCAGATTGCTGATATGGCCGGACTTGCTGGCCGAGGGCATGTGGCTGG
>DATCFX010001285.1:0-2733 GCA_036509275.1 Pirellulales bacterium
AGACTAGCGTCGCAAACCAGACAGACCAGCGCGTGGGCATGACGTGCTCCGCTGCGACCCAATGCTTCGTGGAAGGTATGATTCAGGCAGGCGACCCGGTCGAGAACGCCGAGAAACCGCGAACCGTGGCCAGGCTCGCACCCGTCGATTGTTCTCGCCCGGCCGATGGCGGGGGGGCCGGCACCGCCAGCTCGAACCTTCGTCCGCTGCGGTTCCGTCTTATATCCCTTGTAGTTATATTCGAAAAAGTTACGCCAGAATAGCCAGGCTGCTGCCACGGGCCCCCCCATGAAAATCGCCGCCATCCGCCAACGCCGGGCCTTGCGAATGCTCTCCACCGCCGGCCGCCAGAATTCGCGAGGCGGCCGGTGAAGCTCGGCGAGACCGAAATCGAGGACGCGTTCGCCGAGGCGTTTGGCATGCGCTACGCGCGGCTGCTCGTCACGGCGCACGACGACCATTGGCTCGCCGCGGCGGCCAGCGAGTTCTGCGGCTATGCCAGCAGCGTGATCGCCTGCGACGCAGAAGCGGGAATCGAGCGGCATTTGACGCCCGACGATTCGCCCGACGCCCGGCCAGGCGTGGCCCTGCTGGTGTTTGGGTTTTCGACCGCGGCACTGGCCAAAGCCGTGCCCAACCGCGCCGGGCAGTGCCTGATGACCTGTCCAACCACGGCCGTCTATGACGGGCTGCCGGACGCCGGCGAGCGGATTCCGCTGGGAAAATTCATCCGCTTTTTCGGCGACGGCTTTCAAAAGAGCAAGCTGCTGGGGGGCCGGCGCTTCTGGCGCGTGCCGGTAATGGACGGCGAGTTCCTGGTGGAGGAAACCGCCGGCGTCAATAAAGGCGTGGCCGGCGGCAACCTGATCTTGCAGGATGCCGATGTAACCAGCGGGCTGGCCGCCGCTCGCCGGGCCGTCGACTCGCTGGCCGAGCTGCCGGGCGTGATTACTCCGTTTCCCGGTGGAATTGCCCGCAGCGGCAGCAAGGTCGGCTCGCGCTATGCCAAGCTGGCCGCTTCGACCGCCGACGCTTATTGCCCGACGCTCAAAGGCCGCGTCGAGTCGCAACTGCACGCCGACGCGCATTGCGCCTACGAAATTGTGATCGACGGCATCGACGAAGCGAGCGTCGCCCGGGCCATGACCGCGGCCACGCGCGCAGCCGCGGGTCCCGGCTTACTGCGGATTAGCGCCGGCAATTACGGCGGTAAGCTGGGTAAGTTTCACTTTCACTTGCACCAACTCCTGGCCGCTGATGCGTGAGCCATTGCCGTAGCGGAAGTCGTGAGACTTCCGACGAAGCGACAACCGCTTGGCCGCCCCGGCCCCAACGGAATTTTCACAAATTCCGCTACGATGGCGCACAAGCGCAAGGCGCAAAAAGAAGGCCTTCAGGACGCTGCGGCAACTGGGAGGGCTCAAAGCAGTTTTCCCCGACAGGCGGTGTGGGTCAGCGCCGCCGGAGACTTGGGAACGTTGAGCCGAAAGCCAATCCGCAAGAAAACGTTGAAGGCCGTGTGGGTCGATTTTCGTCGGCGCCGAAACGCCGCTGGCCATCTATTGCAGCTTTGATGCCACGGCTAGCGCCGAAATCGAAAAACTCAAAGAATGGTTGCGCTCTCGCCACCTGCGACCATGTTTTAACTGCCAGCCTGTGAAGATATATCGGCGACGGTAGACCTTGAGGGCTAGCATTGTCACGATTTGCTTGAACGGCGCCGACTTATCGTGTCCAATGCCAGTCGGCTCTTGCAGGCAGCGTCGAATTGTCGGCGCCGAGTAAGCGCCGACGCGGGCTGAGCACGTCGGCGGTTTTTCAGGATACGCTTCATGCGACTGCTGCGCAAGATCCTGTTCTTTATCACCATTCTGGCGGTCGCCGGCTATGCCATCGGCGTGCTGATCCATGTGCGGAGTAGCTGGAGCCTGGGCGTTCGGACTTTGTTTTCCGACTACGACCTGGACCGGTCGAGCGTGGCCGGGCCGCTCGTGCGTTGGGCAAATCCGGAAGCCGAGTCGCTGGGAGCGGAGACGCCCGAGCGAGGCGATCGGCTGATTCGGGTGGCCGGCGTGCCGGTGCCGACCACTTTGCACTTTGAGCGGCGTCTGGAATCGATTCGCCCCCCTGCCCGTTTGCCGGCGGGGGCCAGTGTCGAGCAGGCGGCCGAGCTACTCACGCTGCCCAAGGGGATCGCCTGGGCCGACGTCGGCGGCCAGCGTTGGGCGCGCGTGGCCTTTCAGCGGCCGGGCGATCCGACTTCGGCCCCGTTGCACCAGGCCTGGCTGCGGTTGGAGCCAACCTCGCGGGCGGCCATGCTGGCATCGTTGGCCTGGTTCTTGTTAGAGATGGTGATCCTGCTGATCGGGGCGCTGGTGATGTGGAAGCGGCCGGGCGATCCGTCGGCCGGCGTATTCTTCGCCTTGTGCGCGGTGAACGTGGTGGGCTTTGTCGGCGGCTTTCATTGGCCCGACCTGATCGGCTCGCGGCTGCTGGTGTATCCGTTCGTGCTGTGTGCGCTGCTATTGGCGCCGATGACGCTGCATTTCTACGCGCTGTTTCCGCGGCCGCTGGCCTGGGTGCGCCGCGCTCCGGCAACGACGGTGGGGCTGCTGTACGCGGTGCCGGCGGTCTGGATCGTGCTCACGTTCTACAATCTGGTGCGTGTCCACCAGTTGCTCGAGCAGTCGGGGCCGCCGAGCGATTTCAGTCTGCCGCTCGAGCGGTTGGGAA
>DATCFX010001286.1:0-14051 GCA_036509275.1 Pirellulales bacterium
AGCTTTAAGGGTGATCGCAGCCTTTCGACCGACGAAAAAAAGCTGATTGCCGATTGGGTTGCCGCGGGTGCGCCCGAGGGCGATCGCGCCCAAGCGCCCGAGAAACTAAAATCACTGGCTTCCGGCTGGCAGTTGCCGCGCCGTCCCGACACGGTGGTGCCGATGAGCACCACGCCGTTCAAGGTTCCGGCCGAGGGGATTGTGGACTATCAGTTTTTCGTGGTCGATCCCGGCTACAAGGAAGACAAGTGGTTCACGGCCGCCGAAGTCCTGCCCGGCAACCGCTCGGTGGTGCATCACCTGTTGGTGTTCGCCTTTACCAAGGGACTGGAGGAAGCCATGCGGGACGGCACGATTGACGGTTTTTTGGCCGTTTACGTGCCCGGCATGCGCACGACGAGTTATCTCCCGGGCATGGCCAAGCGGATACCGGCCGGCTCGCGCCTGGTGTTTCAAGTTCACTACACGACCAACGGCTCCGAGCAGTTCGATTGCAGCAAGCTGGGGCTGATCTTCACCGATCCCAAGAACGTGCAGTACGAGGTGCTGACCGGTAGCGTGACCAAGCGCTCGCTCGTGATTCCTCCCCGCACCAAGCGCTGCCGCATCACGGCGGAGTCGCCGCCTGCGCTCGAAGATTCGTACTTGCTCTCCCTGATGCCGCACATGCACCTGCGCGGGTCGGCGTTCAACTACCAGGTCGTATTGCCCGGCGGCAAGGCCAGGATGTTGCTCGATGTTCCGCACTACGATTCGAATTGGCAAACCAGCTATCGCCTGCAGGAACCGCTGAGCCTGCCGGCGGGCAGCCGGCTGCGCTGCACCGCGAACTTCGACAACTCGGAGAGCAATCCCAACAATCCCGACCCGACGAAGACCGTCCGTTGGGGCCTGCAATCCAAGGACGAAATGCTGGTCGGCTATTTCGACATCGCCGTCCGCAAGCGTCCGGAAACGATGCCGAGCCAATGAGCCCGCGCCGTTTTGGATCGACCGAAAAATAACTTCTCCGCAACCCCCTCTCCCCTTGCGGGAGAGGGCAGGGTGAGGGGTCAGAAAAGCCGAAGTTATTTTTCGGTCGATCCTTTCTCGATAGGATCCACGCAGGCCGCTACCGATCGACGGCGCTGGCCTCACTCGCTTTGCATCATCGCGTCCAGATGCTTGGCACTCAAAAACAGGCGAAACGGATGCCCGGGCAATTCCGCGAAATCCCACTGCCGATAAAAGGCCTTGGCCGATGCATTGATGCAGTCGAGGATGACCGCAACGAACGGAAACGTGTGGCCAGCTTCCCAGCAGTCGCGCAGCGCTTGGGCAAGAAGCAATCTCCCGAGGCCTTGGCCCTGGCTCCGCTTAGCGACGCCGAACCACGCCAGCGTGGCGATCGGAACGACGCGTCGCGGTAAATGCCTGGAGGCTTCCACAGGCAAATCGTTGAAGTCGACCTGGCCGGTTGCCAGGGTGTAATAGCCAGCAATGGCACCGCTTGCCCCGAGCAATACCTTGGTGACAGATAGATGCTTGGTTTGGTGCTGCAGCGCCTTGGTGGCCAGCCAGGCATCAACCGCCGCTTCACCACACTGAAATCCGCGGCGCGGGTGTTCGCGCCGCAAGCGCTCCAGTCTGAAGCCGCCGGGAACGTGAACGTCGTTCACGTCTCGCCCCGCATCACCGCGCCCAAGCGACGCTGCGCAGCCGTGAGCTTGGGAGCTTCGCCGAGGGCCGCCCAGAATAGTCGCTGCTCGTCAGGTGTCAGAGCAAGTACCTGTTCCCGCGCCGCACGAACTTCACGCTTTGCCTGCGGTACGGTAACCGCCCTCACATAATCGCTGACGCTAAGCTGGCGCAACTCCGCCGCGTCGGCGAGCGATTGCTTGCTTTCGTGGTCCAATCGCACCATCAACGGACTGGCTGTTTTGACTGGGCCGGTCTTTTTGGTCGAGCGGGAAGTAGCCATGTGCGTTTTACTCCTTTTCGTATATCGTATATCGTATTGCTATTTGCAATACAGTCAAGTTTTTTGAGGCACGCGCTGGTCGAACTCGTCGCGTTCAGCCCGATCGGCCAGACGCGCGGCCGGCCCGCTCGCTCCGGGCCGCCGCATTCACAGAATTCGAGCCGGCGAGATAGGGGTAGCACAGGGCCAGGCCGGCGGCGAAGAGCAGCAGCCCGGCCGCCGCGGGCAGCAAGTGGCGCACGTCGGTGTAGCCGACTGCCAGATGGACAGCAATCGCGGCGGCATAGGCCGAAGAGCCCGCGGCCAGTAGCGTCCACCACAGCCAGCGGGCCGGATTGCCAAAGCCCCAGAGCGGAGCCAGCAAAAACACCCAACCGGCCGACAACAGCATGCCGCCAAACGTCGCGCGGTCGTGCGCGATCAGCGGAACCAGCCGCGGGTTGGCCGCTGCTAGAATCTCGGCCGTCGTGTTCATGAAGCGCAGGTCCTCGGGCACAAACACGTGCGTGGCGCCGATGGTCGAAATCATCGCCCCGGCTCCCAGCAATGCGCAGCCGTGCAACACGAGCAGGAATTGGCCCCAAAGCCCGGCGTGCCATACGCGGCTGTTGCGCAGGCCGGGCGCCACGTGGGGCTGGAACACGCCCAGCCGCGCGTGCAGGGCCAGCAGCAGCAACTGCAAGAGCACCACAGTGACAAAGGCATGGAACGGGTCGAGATAGCCAAAACCGAGGAACAAAAAGAAGCTTGCGAACCCGGTAAAGGCCGAGATGAAGATCGCCATTTGAGCCCAATGCGCCCCGCGCCGCACGCCAAACCACGCCAGCCCGCTATACATCAGGCCGATGGCGACCATGGTGCCGGCCAGCGAAACGCGGTCGTGCGCCATGAAGGAGAGCAAGCGGCCATTGATGCCGGCCAGCATTTCGCGCGGCATGCAGACAAAGCTCTCGTCATAGGGGAGCACTTGCCGCGTGGCGGCAATCGCCAAGGCCAACAAACTGCCAAACAACATGCCGGCCCCCAGCAGCAGGCTCCACAGCCAACTCATTTCCGCCGCGCGCTCGTGGCCGGGCACCGCCGGGGATGCCGACTCCCGGGCCGCTTCAAACAGCAGCGCATCGTTGATGCCTTTCGGCAGTCCGGGCCCGGAGTAAATCAATCCGCTGTCGACTTCGATCAGGTCGGCCCCGGCATCCAGCAGGGCCAGCGCATCGAGCGGCTCGTGGACGCCGCCCGAGGCAATCAAGCTGAAGCCTTGCGGCCAATGCGCGCGCGTCTTGCACAAGAGCGCCAGTGCGGCCGCCCGCGCAGGCCGGCCAACCAATCGGCCGCGCGGCTCGGCCGCCACCGTGCCGTCGATCAGCAGGCCCTGCACGCCGGCCGCGACTGCCAGTTCGATCATCGGCCGCGCCGCTTCGAAGTCGAGATCGGCCGGAACCACGAGCACGACCGGCCGCCGGTGCGACGTTTCGTGGATCGCGGCGGACATGCCTGCCAGGTGCTCGGCCCATTGCTGGTGATTCCAATTCTGCCACATGGCCAGCGGCAACGTGCCGAGCGCGAATACCTGCGCATACGGAGACAATTGGGTGACCAGCCGTCGGACTTGATCCGTGGCTTGCACCGGAGTGACGCTGGGAGCGCAACCCAGCCGCACCAGCAACCGCAGGCCCAGCCCGGCGGCCTCGACGATTTTGGGCAGCAGCGAGCTGAGCCCCATGCTGGCCATCGGCTCCGGTAGCCAGATAGCCTCCTGCTCGACGCGCCGCTGCATGGCGGCCGGATCGCCGACCGGCTCGATCGTGATCATTCCGGTATCGATGAACCCGACGCCGAAGCGCGCAAGCGCGGGCCAGGCTTCGGCCGTGGCGTCCAACGTCGGCCCCAGGCCGACTCGAGTGGAAAAGGAAACGCCCAGCACCGAGCACTCAAGCCGCTCATCCGGGCGCATGTGTCCCAGTAAGTCGATCAGCCGCGGCCCCAGCGGCAGCCGAGCCAGACGGCCCATGATGCCGAGCGCCACGCGGCGCGCGATCGGCACCGGCATGCGGAACAGCAGCGGCCGCGTGACAGGATGATAAAACCAGTCGGGCATGATCGCGTAGGCCGGCGCCGTGGGAGCTTAGGGCAGTTGCTGGATCTGTTATCGTGCTCTCTTGCGCTTGCGATTCCGCAAACCGACAAAGATCTTAACGAATGCGCGTGCTCAATGCACAATTCGCAGCAGCGCAGGCGAACAACCTGGCCTTCGCGCAATTCAACACATTCCGCATCGACGGAAAAACCGCCACAGGGCGGCGGTCCAGGTGCGATCTTCGTTCCAGGCCACTTGGGATCGACCGAAAAATAACTTCTTCGCGACCCCTCTCCCCTTGCGGGAGAGGGCCGGGTGAGGGGCCGGGAAAAACGGAAGTTATTTTTCGGTCGATCCTTAGGCCAGTGGCAACACGCCAACGAAACAGCCAAGACGCGTGCCACCTTGAAAGCCCGCGGGGCGTCAGGGTGGCCAGACGAGGTGGCATTTGCCGGGGGCGGCCGCTCGTAGCGAGACTTCGGTGATTGCCGATTTGACGAGCGTTTTGGGGCAACGTAGGGTTGGTCTGACGGCGACCAGGAGGGATTTCCCCTCCAGCTGGGTTCCCGCCGCTCGTTTGCCAGGTATTGAGCATGCTTGCTTCTCCGTTGCGTCCCTTCGTTGACTCCCTGGCCGCCACGTTTAACGAAAAACTGCGCTGCGATCTTTCACTGCACGAAAGCACGCCGCTGGTCCGGCTGCACGGGATCAATGTGCTGGTCGGATTGGGTGGTCCCATGTCGGGCACGCTGGTGCTCAGCCTGAGCGAACAGGTGGCGCGTCGGGCCGCGTCGAGCATGTTCCTGATCGAGGCCGATGATATCAACGACGACGTGGTCGACAGCGTGGCCGAGCTGGCTCACCAGGTCGCCGCGCTGGCCAGCCCACAACTTCCCAATTACGGCTTTCAGGCCGGCTTGCCCTGCGTGATGGTGGGGCGCAACTGCCGGCTCCGGTTTACTTCCGACGTGGCGTGTCTGGCCGTCGTCGGCGAGACGCCTTGGGGCCCGGCCGCATTGCAACTCACCCTAGCCCTGGTGCCGCACTGGGCGGCCGAATAGCTGCCCTCCCGTAGCGGAAGCCGTGAGACTTCCGCCACGTCGCTGAACCGCACTTCGGAATTTTCACAAATTCCGCTACCAGGCCGCGACTTGTCCGCGGAAGTCGAACCGCTGTCCCCCGCTGGCCGGGAAAAACTCAAGTCCTGGCGATCGATCGGCCGATAGCGCCGAGGTGGGCCTGCCTGGGACCAGTGGGCGCCCCGCCTCAAGTCCTTGCTTCTTTGATCAATCGCCATGCCGTCGCCTGAAATCCGCCGCGCCGCGGTGTTGCTCACCAGCCTGCCCGAGGACGAGGCCGCACAACTGCTGGCCAAGCTCACGCCGAAGCAGGTGGAGCACGTCACGGTTGAGATCGCCAAGCTGGGCTCGATCAGTGGCGACGAGCAGGAAGCGGCGATTAAACAATTCGCCGACTCGAACCCCGGCTCCTATTCCGGCGGCGCCGGCGGCCTGGACCTGGCCAAGACGCTGGTCGAGCGTGCCTTGGGCAAAAACGCCAGCGGCACGCTGGAAAACGTCCGGCAGCAGATCCAGGCCGTGCCCTTCGGATTTCTGCAGCGGATCGACAGCCAGCATCTGCTGACGTTCATCATGGACGAGCATCCGCAAACCATCGCGCTGATCCTCTCGCACTTGCCGCCGGCCAAGGCGGCCGAAGTCATTGGCGGACTGCCCAGCGAACGCCAATTGGCCGTCGTGCGGCGGATCGCCCACATGAGCCAGACCAATCCCGAGATCATCGGCGAAGTCGAGCGCGGGCTGGAGCATCGCATGGCCAGCGTAATGAGTCAGCAATTCGAAACGGCCGGCGGCGTCGAGAGCGTGGCCGAGATCCTGAACGTGACCGATCGGGCCACCGAGCGGGGGCTGCTGGAAAACCTGGCCCAAGAAGATCCCGAGCTGGTCGAGGAAATCCGCCGGCTGATGTTCGTCTTCGAGGACATCTGCAAATTCTCGTCCAAGGATATTCAGACCGTGCTCAAGAACGTCGAGAGCAGCCAATGGGCCATGGCGCTCAAGACGGCCAGCGAGGCCCTGAAGGAAAAGATCCTCGGCAACATGTCGAGCCGCGCCGCCGACATGCTACGCGAGGAGATGGACTATCTGGGCCCCGTCAAGCGTTCGGCCGTCGAGCAGGTGCAGCAGCAGATCGTGGACGTCGTGCGGCGGCTGGAAGACGGCGGCGAAATCACGGTGGCCGCGGGCGACGAAGTCGAGGAGATGGTGTGAGCGAAGTGAAAAGTGAAGAGTGAAAAGTGAAGAGTGCGGAACGATGCACGGCGAGCCGGGAGCGTCAGCGACCGGAGGCGTCAACGAGCCGCCAGACTGCTGCAAACGCGCGCCGGCTACGAGCCGCGACCGTAAGGAAGCGGACTTTTCCAAGCCACCAGCCGCGCCGCTCGACGAGCGGCTGGGTCAGCGTCCCAAGTCGAGCGCGCGACGCCCGCCGATAGAGATTCCCTTCGCGGCGCGTTAGACTGGATACCGACGCGATGAGCATCATCCAAGAGGCAGCCCGGCCATGTCCGACGACGACCTGCCATTTCCGCCCGACCCGGTGATCGAGTTCTACAAGAAGGACATTGATCGCACGCTGCTGCGCGAGAATCTGCGCCGCACGGTCGATGAGCGCATTCGCAACCTGCAGCAACTGCTTGCGTTTGCCGAAACTCTCCGGCAAGCCGGGCGCGAAGCGCGAGCCAGGCAATGACCGATTTCGAGTCGTTGATCCGACGTTTCGTCGATGCAAAAGCCGACTTTATTCTGATCGGCGGCGTGGCAGCCACGGTGCATGGCTCGGCCAGGCTTACTCGGGACATCGACTTCGTTTACGCGCGTGATGACGCCAACCTTGCGCGCGTAGTGGCGGCGCTAGACGGCACCAAGGCCTACCTGCGCGGCGCTCCGCCTGGCTTGCCGTTCCGTTTTGACGAAGAAACCATCCGGCACGGGCTGAACTTCACGTTGACGTGCGATCTTGGCGATGTCGATTTGCTCGGCGAGGTCACCGGAGGCGGCACGTACGGCGACCTATTGCCCCACAGCATGCTGATCGAAGTGTTGGGAGCGCCGTGCCGATGCCTCGACCTGCCAACATTGATTCGCGTGAAGCGCGCCGCCGGCCGCCCGAAGGATATGGAGGCGATCGCGGAGTTGGAAGCCTTGTACGCGGAGCAAAAGCGAGCGCCGGAATAAAAGGCAGCTCACGCCGCCTTCCGTAGCGTCAGTGACTGCGGAGGAAAACTTCGTCACGTCATGCATGTATCGCTCCTCTCTGACACCTTGGTCGATTCGCAGACGCCGCCGAAGCTCTCACGCTCGGACGCTTTCGCGGCAATTAATACAGCCATTGTGCATGCCCGCGCAATAAAAAACCCACCCAGGCTGGCTACCTGGGTGGGCATTTAATTGACTGTTTTGGCAGTTGTCGATCGGCGCGGACCGCTCCCTTACGGGCGTGGCACGTTACGATCGACTGATCCCAAGGTCAGCACGAGACTGTCCTCACAATTTCTAACCGACGGACGTTGCCATCCGACGGCGTGAAATCCTTAGAAAGGAGGTGATCCAGCCGCAGGTTCCCCTACGGCTACCTTGTTACGACTTAGTCCCAATCGCGGAGTTCATCTTAGACGCTTTGCTCCCTTGCGGGTTGCGGCGGCGTTGTCGGATGCCCCCCACTTTCGTGGCTTGACGGGCGGTGTGTACAAGGCTCAGGAACACATTCACCGCGGTATGCTGACCCGCGATTACTAGCGATTCCGGCTTCATGCAGGCGAGTTGCAGCCTGCAATCCGAACTGGGGCGCGTTTTTTGGGATTTGCTTGCTCTCACGAGTTTGCATCCCTTTGTGCGCGCCATTGTAGGACGTGTGCAGCCCTAGTCATAAAGGCCATGAGGACTTGACGTCATCCCCACCTTCCTCCGGTTTAACACCGGCAGTCTCACTAGAGTCCCCGGCATGACCCGCTGGCAACTAGTGACAAGGGTTTCGCTCGTTAAGGGACTTAACCCGACATCTCACGACACGAGCTGACGACAGCCATGCAGCACCTGTGCACGTTGTACCCGAAGGCCTGGCTCTGCTTTCACAGAGTTAATCCGTGCATGTCAAGACTAGGATAAGGTTCTTCGCGTAGCCTCGAATTAAGCCACATCCTCCACCGCTTGTGTGAGCCCCCGTCAATTCCTTTGAGTTTCAGCCTTGCGACCATACTCCCCAGGCGGAGCACTTAACACTTTCGCTGCGACTGGAAGGCTATGAGGGACCCTCCAATCCAGTGCTCATCGTTTACGGCTAGGACTACCGGGGTATCTAATCCCGTTCGCTACCCTAGCTTTCGTGCCTCAGCGTCAGAAGAGACCCAGTGAGCCGCTTTCGCCACGGGTGTTCCTTAGGATATCAACGCATTTCACCGCTCCACCCTAAGTTCCGCTCACCTCTGTCTCCCTCGAGCACGGTAGTATTGAGCGCAGTTCCTCGGTTGAGCCGAGGGATTTCACACCCAACTTTCCGCGCCGCCTACGCACCCTTTAAGCCCAGTAATTCCGAATAACGTTTGTGTGGTTCGTCTTACCGCGGCTGCTGGCACGAACTTAGCCCACACTTCCTCTGCGGATAGATCAAATACGAAGGAGTACCTCCGTACACTTTCTCCCCACTGACAGCGGTTTACAACCCGAAGGCCTTCATCCCGCACGCGGCGTCGCTCGGTCAGGCTTGCGCCCATTGCCGAAGATCCTCGACTGCAGCCACCCGTAGGTGTCTGGGCAGTGTCTCAGTCCCAGTGACGCGGGTCGTGCTCTCACACCCACTACCCATCATTGCCTTGGTAGGCCATTACCCCACCAACTAGCTAATAGGACGCAGACCCATCCTCGGACGGAATCACACCTTTGGTCCGGAGACGTTATTCGGTATTACCTGCAGTTTCCCGCAGCTATCCCGAATCCGAGGGTAGGTGATCTACGTGTTACTGTCCCTTACGCCGCTTTCCCCTTGCGGGTACACGCGCGACTTGCATGCCTAATCCACGCCGCCAACGTTCATTCTGAGCCAGGATCAAACCCTTCAATTGATTTTACCAATGTCCGAAACGACGCTCCCGGGCCTTGCGGCCAAGCAGTCGAGCCCGCCTTGCGGCGAACCTGTCGTCCCGGGGTCAATTGCCAAAAAGGTTTGCTACATTTCGAGGCCGCCATCAGCTCCATGAGTGAAGCCAATGTCAGCCCCAGTCACAATCTTGTGCTGGCTGATCAATTCAATAAATTGACTTGGGATCGCTACCAAATTGTCAAAGAACAGAAATCCCCGGTCGGCTGCTGGCACGTCGCCGGCTTCCCACCAGGGATTTGGTATTCTATCGGCTCGCGATTGTGTGTCAAGCAAGCGAAAACTTTTTTCTCGCTCACTCGATGCCACCATGCACGCTGCCGACAGCTGCTAATCTAGCACTTCATCCGCCGAGTGAACAGCGGCCCGAGCCAAATAAATTTCCATCGCGGGCAGTTTGGCAAACGCGGCCCATAAAACCAGAGGAGCTTCGCGCGCCGCCGCCAAATCGCCCAGCCCGATCGGCGCAACTTAACATTCAGTCCTGGCTCTCGCCCAGGCGAACTCGAACCAGCGTCTCGCGCCCGTCGCGCACGACCGTCAGCGCCACTTCCTCGCCGGGCCGCTTGCTTTCGATGGCCGACAAAAACTCATCGGCCGAGACGATCTTCTGCCCATCCACGGCGACGATCATGTCGGCGGCCGTGCGATCGAGCGATTGCGACTCGTAAACAAACGGACCCTGCCGCCGCCGCTCGCGCACCATCCGCGGCCCGCGCAATCCGGCGGCCTCTGCGGGCCCGCCTGGCGTGAGCGTGGCAATCAGCAGACCGCGCTCGGTTTGATACACTCGGGCGATGCCAATTTCAGGCCGAACAACGCGGCCTTTTTCGATCAATTGCGGTACGACCCGCGCAATGCTCGTCACCGGAATCGCAAATCCTACGCCTGTGTTCTGACCCGTGCGGCTGGCAATAGCCGTGTTCATGCCGATCAGTCGGCTGTGGCTGTCCAGCAGCGGGCCGCCCGAGTTGCCCGGATTGATCGCCGCGTCGATCTGGATGATCGACTTCATGGTGCGTCCGTTGCGGCTGGGCAGCGAGCGGTTCAAGCTCGAAATAATGCCGGTGGTCAGCGTTCGCTCCAGACCGAAAGGGTTGCCGATGGCGAACACCCGTTGGCCGACCTTGAGTCGGGTCGAATCGCCCAGCGTGACCGGAAACAGCGAAGTCGCCGGCGCCTGGATATGAATGACGGCCACATCGGTGGAAGGATCCTCACCGACAATCTCGGCCGCATAGGTTTTACCGTCAAAGAGGTTCACTTGGATTTCGCGTGCCCCCTCGACGACGTGGTAATTCGTGAGGATATGGCCCGACTTATCGATTACCGAGCCCGATCCGGCGCCTTCGGACGGAATCTCGAACAGAAAAAACGCTTCGCCCCGAACCCCCTTGGTATTAATGTTCACGACGCTGCGATTGACGTTTTCGTAAACCGCCACGTTGACACGCTCTTCGGCGGTGAGATCGGAATCGAGCGCCGCCCTGTTTTCAGACGGCCTATTGCCGGCCGATTGGGCCGGATCCACCAGTGCCGGCGGCGGCACGCTCCGCGGACGCGGACGCACCGTGCTGGGTCTCGTTTCTCGAAACTCTTGTGCCCGGACCGGTTGCAGCCAGTCGGTCTGGAGTTCCCCCAGCGCCAGCACAAAAATCCCGCCAACGAGCGCGGAACCGGCGCATAGCAGGCACGTTCGATATCTCATGGCTTGCTTCCAATCGCGTTTGTCGAGGCCGCCAAAGGCGGGCTGGCCGGTGCCGGCACAGTCGCTCAGGCCCTGTCATGATTCAGGTTACGATAGCCGCCGCGAGGGGGCGAGTCCAAGCGGACCTTTTTGACCGGCAATTGAAAAGGCGTTCGCAAGCTGCCGGCTGACATCAATTGCCTAATGCCCCTATGGCCCCCACTCCGATATCTTTATCCAGCAATCATGCCTTTGCTGGCACCCCTGCCCGGGACGATCTGGCTGAGAAGCTGGAACGCGTCGGGAAGGTTCGCCCCCGCTGCCGGCCGCCGTACTTTCCTGGGTAGGAGACTTTGGAATGAAACGCCCGCGCATTGCGCTTTGTCTGTTGATGACTTTGTTGGCGACGAGTTTGTATGCGGTGGGTTTTGCGGCCGACCGCGAAAACCTTGGCGGCAGCTACAGCGACGCTGATTGGGGCACTGACGAGGCCGATTTATGCCAGTACGCCTACGAGGGCTACTGCGAGTTCGCGTACGATCGGCCTGCCGCCGCCGATCTCTACGATGGCTGTACCGCCGGCGACGAGGACTTGAGCAGCACGGCCGATGACCTGGATTATCAGGCCTTTGCTCCCGACATTGACGAGCTGGAAGCGCCGGCCCTCGATGACGAGGAAATCGGCCTCTCCGACGAAGAGAACGCCAGCATCGAATCGGCAGCCGTTGATTACGAGAACGAGTACGCCTACGAGAACGAGTACTCCTACGAGAACGAATCGGGCTACGAGAGCGACTACGCGTACGAGAACCAACCTGGCTACGAGAATGACTACGCGTACGAGAGCGAACCCGGCTACGAGAGCGAATATGCCGAGGATCTGGCCGAAAACCCTGAGCCGCAGGATTTCGACAGGGCGACCTGGTGCCGGCGATACTGCCTGGCTCGCGAAGCCGAAATCCCGGTCGCTCAAACGCTTCCGGCCGGCACGATTCGCAACTTTGTGCAGCAGGTGAGCGACTCCCTGGTGCAGTTGCTCGACGAGTCGCGTTGCGACGGGGATGCCGCCTGGCGGCCAGCCGCCGCGGAGGGCCTGATCGGCATCCAAGGTTTGCAAATCCGCTTGCCGCTGGCAGCCGGACCCGGGCTGCTGAACAGCTTCGAGTGGTCCGCTGCCAATAGCGCCTTAGCGGCCGGGGCGAACCGCTGGGTTGTGGTTGAATCGCTGCCTTTGCCGGCTGCCAACCTCGAAATGCTGGTTGGGCCGCCCCAACCGGTCACTTTGCGAGACCTTGTGCGTCCGCTGGCCCGACTGGCGGTCGGGGTGCGGAAGCACTGGCAGCAGGCCTGGAGCGAGATGTCCGACCTGGCTGCGGAAGGGAACGAAGTGCCCGAAGTCTCGAGCCGGCCGCAATCCGAGAGCGTCGATCCGCCCAGCGATGCGGGCCGCGACACGCGAACCTCGCAGCGGCGAAACCCGCGCCGGGTCGAGATCTGACCCCCCCGGGAAGACTGGTGTCTGTGAGCTTCCTCCCGCGCCGTCGGTTCTCGCGATCGACGGCGCGGGAGAATCGTTCGAGCGAAGCGCCGGCCCCCGGCCGGCCTCCTGACCGGCAAAATCGCCAAAAACTCCTTCGCCAGCCGCTTCTTGCGGCTTTTTTTCTTGGCATCGAGCGGTCGCCGTGAATAGACTATAGCTGTTCGCAGCAGTCATTTCTTTGGCGAATAAACAGCGCCGAATCGCCACCGCAAGCGGAACACGGTGGCCGCGCGCTGGCGCGCTAATCGAAGGGGAGTTGGCAACATGTCCAAAACGGCCAGGTCCAAGGTGCCTATGTCTCGATTGCATTCATCTCCCGGGTTCCGCTGGAAAGGGCGCGTCTCAGCATGGGCTGCGGCCGCTGTTCTGCTTGGCCTGGGCGCGATGTCGGTGGCGACGCTGATGGCGTCCGGCGATGCCGCCGCTGATGGCCGTGCCAGTTCCGAGGCTTTTGCCAAGCCCGACGGTGAGGTCTTCTATGCCCTGCATTTGAGGCCGACCATCGCCCAGCCGGCCGTACAACCGCGCGACGTAGTGTTGATGTTCGATACTTCTGCCAGCCAGGTAGACGAATACCGCGAGAAGGGTCTGGCCACGTTGCGATCGCTGTTGGCCGGCCTGGCGCCGCAAGACCGCGTGCGGTTGTTTGCCGTCGATTTGCAGGCGATTCCGCTGACGCCCGATTTTGTTGCTCCGACGGGTGCGCCGATCGAGTCGGCATTGGCGGCGCTGCGGCAGCGCGTGCCGCTGGGCTCGACCGACATGGAGGCCACGCTGCGCTCAGCGGTCGCTACGTGTACAGCCGATCGCTCGCGGCCGCACAGTGTCGTTTATATCGGTGACGGCATGAGCACCGCGCGGCTGATTCCCAACGGCGAAATGCAACAATTGGTCGATCAGTTGGTCGCCGCACAGGTGCCGGTGACGAGCTACGCGGTCGGCCCGCGGCTGGATGCGATTCTGTTGGGCGCACTGGCCAACCATACCGGCGGCGTGATGGCCGTGGACAACGAGAACCTCACGGCCCAGCAGGTCGGCGCGTTTCTGGCCAGCGCCGCGCAAGCACCGGTCGTGTGGCCGCAGCAAGTAAAGCTGCCGGCCGAGTTGGGCGAAGTCTATCCCGGCAAGTTGCCCCCGCTGCGATTCGATCGCGACACGATCTTGATCGGCCGCGCGATGCACGCTCCCGCCGGCACGATCGAAGCATCCGTCAAGGCTGGCGCCCAAGATCTGCCAATGACCTGGGCCGTCCAGCCGTCGAAGGCCAGCGACGACAATTCGTATCTCGTCGACCTGGTGAACCACGCCCGGAAAGACGGCGGCTTGGGCTTGCCGCTAGTTGGCAACGAGGGGCTCAAGGAAGTGCGGCGGATGACCAACGTCGAGTCGCGGTCGCTGGTGCGGCTGGCCCGCCAGGCACTGGCCACCGGCAGCTTCGATCAGGCTGACAAGCTGGCCGCGCAGGCCTTGAAGCTGGACGTCAGCGATCCGGAGGCCCTGGCCGTTCGCAACGCCGTGGCCAAGGCGCGCACTGGCGGCGTACGACCGGCAGCCGGCGAGCTGAAGCTGGTGAACTTTCAACCACCGGCCGAGCACGTGCCGGCCACCCCGC
>DATCFX010001287.1:0-3713 GCA_036509275.1 Pirellulales bacterium
GAGCACGAAGGAGCAATGGAAAGCAATGGTAAAGACACAAGCTGGCGTTCTGGTGCGGGCGTCGAACTGCCCTCCGGTCCTCGGTTCCCGTCATTCTTCGTGCTCTTCGTGTCGTTGTGGTTTCTCTTCCTACGCAATGCGGTCCCTAGCGCTGGAAAATCGGCAGGTAGTTGTTGGGCATTTGCAGCACGATGCCGGCCATGCTGGTGCCGTATTCCTGGCAGATCGAATCCATCCAGGAGCCGTCGTCGCGCTGCCGGGCGACCAGTTCGTCGCGAATGGAAGGATACCAGCGGTTCCAGTATTCGCCGCCGGCGTGCCACATGGCCTGCACGGCGTAGTAGTGGCCGTAGAAGTAATGGCTCTCGCGGTTGAACACGCCGCCGCGGGGCAGGCTTTGCATCAGGTAGGCCAGGCCCTTTTCGATCTCCGGCCCTTCGTAAATGCCCGCGCTGTATAAAGCCACGATCCCGGCCGCCGAACGCGGAAACGCGCTCTGCCCGCCCTGGATCATGTACATGAATCCGCCGTCGGCGTTCTGGCTCCGCTTGACGTACGCGATGCAGCGGTCGATCGTGTTGTGCGGCACGAACAAGCCCGCGTTGCGGGCCGCGCGCAGCGCCATGATCTGCGACACCGTGACCGAAATGTCGGCGTCGCGCCGCACGGGCTGGTAGCGCCAGCCGCCTTCGCTGTTCTGCGTATTGACGATCAGGTTCACGGCCTTGGAAAGCTTTTCGCGGATGTCGGCCCGCAGCGACATGCCGTACGTCTCGGCCAGAAACAGCGTGGCAAAACCGTGGCCGTACATGGGCCCGTGGCTGCCGGAGCCGGGCACGTTGATGAAACCGCTTTCCAACGTGTTGGAAAGAATATAGTCGACGCACTTCGAGACCTGCTCGCCGTACGGCCCGCGGCCGGGCGTGCTGCCGCCAGCCAGAAAAGCCAGGCCGGCCAGGCCGCAGACCGCGACATCGCGACTGTAGCCGCTGGATCCGAACGAGCCGTCCTCGTGTTGCTGCTGGCTCAAGAAGGCCAGGCCGCGATCGATCGCTTTTTGGGCCTCGGGCGTGACCAGCTCGACGGCCGTGCGCTCGGGATTCCCGGTCGCGGCCTGCGCACGGCGAGCGCCGATCGCCGCCAGCCCTAGCAGCGCGCCGCCGCGCAGCCAGCGCCGGCGCGTGAGCGTTGCGGCGCGGTCGCCGACCGGCGACGCTTCTGGCTGGAAATGAGGACCGCTGCGACGCACGCTCATGGCTTTTCATGCTGGCGCTCGGCCAGCGTCTTGAAGTATTCTTCGATTTCGAACTCGTACTTGGGCACAAAGTGCTCGACCGATGATTGCATCATTTGCTGCCGCAGCCGCGGAGGCAACTCCCCCCACACGTCTTTCATCAGATCTTGCAGCTTGGCCAGATCGGGCTTTTCCACCTTGGGCTTGCCCACGCGTTTGCTGCTGTCGCGAGCCGGCTGGTTTTGGTCCTTTCCGCCGCCGGCTTGCTGGCCGGGCTGCGGCTGGCTGGCCTTGTCGCGCTCGGCCGTCTGCTGCGACTGGCTTTTGCCGGAACTGCTGGACGAGGACGATGATTGCTGGCTGGCCTCTTTGATGAGTTTTTCCAACGCCTCGACAATCTTCTGTTCCAATTGTTGCGTGTCGGCGTCGCTTTTCTGACGATCGAGCCGCTGCTGCACGTCGCGCATCTGCCGAGAGAGACGATCGACCGGGCCGTCGTCGGCCCCGCCCTTTGTGGCGGCTTCCGGCTCGTGCGCGGCGGCCGGCTGCTGGTCGTCATTGCGTTCCAGTTGCTTGAGCAAGTCTTCGTCCAGCGGGCTGATGGTTTTTTTGGCCGGCCGGGGAGCGGGATCGCCCAGCCGAGGCCCGGGATTGAGCGGGGCATCGCCGGGCTTGTGGTCGGCCGGCTCGTCGCCCAGCTTGCGCAAGAGCAGGTCGTCGAGCTGCTGCTTAGCGGTGCCCGGTTTGTCGGCGGCTGGCTGATGGGTGGCTGGCTTGTCGGACGCACGCTTTTGCGGCGGCTTGTCGGCAGCCAGACAAAGCGGCAAGCCCAACAGGCCGGCGGCAGCCAGACACAAGACCATTTGACGGGCGAGGCGCTTCATGGCTTGATCTCCTCGATGGGTTGTGCGTCTTGCGAACCGCCGCTCTCGCTCTCGCGCTTGAGGTCGCGGTGGAGTTCAGCGCCTTCGTCGGCCGGCTTTTTGGCTGGTTTTGCCAGGTCGATGAGCAGATCAGCGAGCTGTCCTTGCTCGCGGCTTAGCTCGTCGAACTCGCGCCGCTGCCCGGCCGGCGCTTGGGCGGCACGGCTCTTGGCATCCAAGGCAGTCGTTCGGTCGTAGACGTCCTGCTGCATCAGTTTAAGGAGCCTCAGTTCGGCCAGCGATGGGAGTCCTGACTGCCCGGACTTCTGGCCGCCGCTGCCCGAATCACCTGCCTGACTCGCTTGGCCCGGCTTCGACTGGCCGGATTGGAGCGACTGCGTCAACTGATCCAGCCGGGTGAGCGCCCGTTGCTGGGCCACCTGTGTCGGCTCGTCGGTTTCGCGGCGCTCGAGCATCCGGGCGGCGCCTGCCATTTCGCGAGCGGCGCCGGTCAAGGCCAGCTCGAAGACCCGCGCGGCGGCGAGTTTTTTGGCCAGCGCGCCAGTTTCGTCGCCGGCGGCGGCTTGCTGCCGGGCCAGTTGGCCGACGCTGATGGCCTCGGCCCGGCTGAGGCGGCCCTGCTTGGCGCGCAGCGCCTCGTAATACCGAGTTTCGGCCAGCAGCTTCGCTTGCTGGCCGCGGAGGCTTTTCACCTGGTCGTCCAGCCGGGCCATTTGCTCGACGGCCAATTCGGCCTCGGCCGACTGGCGGGCCTTGGCCAGTTGCTGCTGCGCATCGTCGAGGTCCTTCTTCGCCGCGGCCGCCTGCTGCTCGGCGCCTTGGCCGTCGCCCTGCTGCGAGCGGTCGCCGGCCTGCCCCATCTTGGCGCCGCCGCGCGCCGCGGTACGGCTGGCGTCCTGGGCCTGCAAGCGCTTGAGCTGGCGGGCAAAGCGCTCGACCTCCTCTTGCAGTTGCCGCTGTTGGCGAGCCAGGCGCTCGAGCTCGCGGCGGCGGGCCTGCTCGTCTGGATTCTTGTTGGCCGCGGCCGTTTGTTTGCGCAGCCCCTCCTGCTCCTTGCGGAACGCTTCGAGACGGTGCTCTGCTTCGCGCAGCTTCTTGACCAGCCGATCCAGTTCGCGCTCGCGGCGGTTGGCCAGGATATCCAGTAACTCTTCCAGGCCGCGCTGCGCGCTCTTTTGTAGCTGCGCGGCCTCGCCGACCTGGTTTTGCTCGACGTCGCGGCCGGCCTCACGCATCTGGCCCGCCAAGGCTTGCTCGCGGGCGTGGTGCAAGGCGTCGTCGACGGCATCGGATGCCAGCGGGTCGCTCTCGCGCAATTGACCCGCCATTTCGCCCATCCGCTGCTGCAATTTATCGAAGTGGCGCGCCAATTCCAGTTGGCGGCGGCCGAGCTTTTTCAGGTCGGCGGCCTGCTGGGGTTCGAGATCATCGACGCGTCGCGTGAGCGTCTTGGCACCCAGCTCCGCGGTTTGCCGGGCCAACTCTTCCTGGTCCCGCTTGAGCTGGCTAACCTCGCGGTGAAAGCGGCGATAGTTGTCCCACTGGGCCAACTCGGCCAGCATCTGCT
Source organism: Pirellulales bacterium (assembly GCA_036509275.1). Taxonomy (GTDB): domain Bacteria; phylum Planctomycetota; class Planctomycetia; order Pirellulales; family PNKZ01; genus DATATB01. Next base: position 3,686 of record DATCFX010001287.1, read on the forward strand.
CGAGCGATTGGATGATGCCGTCCTGGTG
>DATCFX010001288.1:0-5519 GCA_036509275.1 Pirellulales bacterium
GGCGGTCAACCCGGTCGGATCGCTCAATACGTACAACTCGCAGGAAGTGCTGCGGCCCGATCCGCCGCAGAACCCGTTGCAAACGATCTTTCGGTTCCACAGCGTTGACCCGTTGATCTATTAACAACCCGGCGGCGCAGCGGACTTTTTGACGGCAGAACCTTCGCCATGCACAGCACCCGCAACACCCTCGCAGCCGCGACAGCGTGCCTCGCGCTGGCGCTGGCGGCGGGCTGCAACAATTCGTTCAAGCTGTTCAATCTGGGCGAAAAGGTCGAGGCCTCGAAAGACCCGAAGCCCAACATGCAGCCCGGCCAGATGCAGGTCTTGGCCGAGGGCGGACTGTCGCTCGACACGCGGAAAGACAAGCAGCGGGCTTGCAGCGAACTGCTGTCGAGCCTGGACGTGGTCGTGCGTCAACAGCGGCTGAAGACCGCGCAGCGGCTGGTCAACCGCAATCCGGATTTGAGTCTCGAGATCCTGCAGACGGCCGCCGGCGATCGCGCTAAGGGCCCGGTGGTGCGCTTCGTGGCCCAGGCCCGGGATCGGCAATGCGGCGCCGGGGCGCCCGGTCCGGGTTGGGAAGCTCTGCTGGCCGACCGGCTCGCCCGGCCCGAGCGCTACACGGAATACGACCAGGCCCGCGCTCAGTTGTTCGAAGCCTTTAAGCTCGGCGATAGCCAGAAGGCCGTCGACTTGCCGCTCGTGAAGCTGGCCGCGGCCGCGGACAATCCGCTGTTGACGATCGACGCGTCGATGCTCTCGGGCACGGCGCTGTTGTTCGCCAGGCGGCCAATGGAAGCCGCGGCGGCGTTTCAGCATGCCTACGAACTGGGCCGGCAAAACGACCCACACCAGGCGGCCCAAGCGCTGCTGATGTTAGGCAATGCGCAGCGCTTGGCGGGCGATCTTTCGGCCGCCAAGCAGAGCTGGCAAAACGCCACGATCCTGGCCGCCGAAGCGTTGGCCCGGCCGGATGCGATCGCGGATCCGGAGTTTTGGGAACGGGCGTCGTACCTGCGCCCGGCGCAGTTGAACTGGCCCGATGCCGTCGAGCGGCGACTCCAGGTCTTCAGCGGATTGGACTACGGCAGCCAGGCGCCAGGCGCGGGATCGGCGGCCGGCTTGGGCGAGACGCCGCTGTTCGCCTGCCTGGGCCAATGGCGTTTGGCGCGCAACGAACCGCAAGCCGCATTGCTGGCCTTCAAACGCGCCGACACCGCCACGAACGATCCGCGGTTGCAGGACCAATTGCGCCTGGACGAGTCCAAATGCCTGTCCCGTCTGGGGCAAGTCGGTGCTGCTACCGCGGTCCTGATGGCCATCGCCAAGAAACCGGAGCCCAGCCTGGCGCGGCCCGCGCTGGCCTTGCTGGGCGGCATCAAGTTGCAAAGCGGGCAGACCGAATTCGCCCAAAAGCTGCTCCAGCGGGCGCTGGAACAAGGGCCGGCCCTCGACTGGCCACAGCGCGGCGAATCCGAGGCGGACTACGGACTGGCCTGCTTGATGCAGGGCGACGAGCAGGCCGGCCTGCGCTGGCTGCACTCGGCCCAGCAGCGTTTCGAAGCCGCCGGGCAATTCGAGCTGCTGGCCAAGTGCATTTGGAACGAGGCCCGGTACTTCGAGCACACCGGCCGGCACAAAGCCGAAGCCGCCGAGGTCGAATCCCGCTTGCGCTCGCTCGAATCCGAAACTCTGTAGGCCTGGCGAGCCGAGCCGGGCCTGCTGAGCGGCGCGATTGGTATTGCCGGTGCCGCTGGAGCTCGCGGCACCTACGGGGTTTCCACCGCAGCCAGTGCGCTGCGACCGGATGCTTGCCCTGCTATCGGCGAGTTTGCGGATTTTGACGCTTGAGTAATGCAGCCCGCGCCTGCGCTGAACCGATGAAGATGGATATCGGTACGGCACATCCTCCCGACGCAGGAAGGCGAGCACAGCTCATGAATGCAATGCTTCGACGGGCGTCCTGGCTGCTTGTCTTTGTGACGCTCGCTTTCTGCGTGGCAAGTGCAGCGAAAGCCGGCGACTGGCGTTACCGCCTATACGGCTATACGCCGCGCAACTACGGCTATTTTCCCAGCAATTACGTTTTTCCGCGCTACGGTCTGGTACGCGGCTATGTCTACGTCGAGGGACCGCCCTACGGCTCGCCGGCGTTTGACGATCCCCGCCATACGCCGCCGACCTTGGTGGACCCCGCCCTGCCCCAACCTCCGGCCGAAGAAATTGAACCGGCTGCCAGCGCTTCGGACGCGGCGAATTGCCAGCCCGGCCCGGCCGTCGTCAGACCGGCCTTGGCCCGCAAGAGCAATTGCTACGTGAAGCCGCCCGAGACCGAGGCCCGGTGACGCCTCCGCGCGGCGGGCCAAAAGTGGCCGGCCGCGATCGGTCAGTCGGCAGGCTTCATTGGCGATTGCGCCAAACTTGTTGCTTGGCCCGCAGCAGACGCGCGGTGTAGTCCTCCTCCGGAGCCTCCGCAGGTTTGGGCCGGGGATCGAGCTTGGGCGGCTCGTGCTCCCCGGCAGCCACGGTGGGGGCCGACGCGTGCTCGACCGGCGGTGCATAGGCCGCACGCCGCTGGTCGATGTGCTGAGCAATCTCGGTCTTGCGGTTTCGCAGCCGAGCCATCGCTGCGGACGTGTCGTCCGCGTCCGCCGGCTTCCGCGCCAGCATGCGCAGCCGCGCGACGACGGGAGCCACGACCGCCGAGCCCAAGTCGACACGGCGGTTGAAGATGTCGGCCAGAAACAAGCAACCGGCGGCCAGCAGCAGTAGATTCCACGAGGGCTGCCGGTTGGTCGGCTGCTGGAGATCGCGGCGGAAGACATTCGGCGTGGCGCTAGCCGGCTGGCCGTCGGGCACCAGCGGCAGCTCGATGACCTCGCCCGCATGGCCCCCCTTGGGCTCGAGCGCCGCAAGATTCGCCAGCAGCGTTTCGTTGGCCGACAAGTTGCGGAATTCGCTCCCCTCGGTCACGGTCACGCCCGTTCGTAGCGGTGCTTGACGCTCGCCGGGCGCCACCGTTACGAAATAGCTGCCGGCCTTTTCGACCGGGCACGTACCCACGTAGCGACCCGGCGCCACTTGTCGCATCGGCAGGCTCAGCGGCTCGAGGCCGGGGCCGACCACGGTGCCGTCCATCGCAAGGAAATTAAGAAATTGATTCCGCGGGTCCAGCGCGCTGACGACGACTTGCAGCCTCCGGTCCCGAACATCGGTGGCGATCGTAAATCCCACCGCGTCGCCCAGCGGGCGCATCGACCAGCGGATCATCTGGGCAAACAGCTTGTCGTAGTCCGGCCAGGCCAGCCAGTCCTTGGCCCAGCGCTGGCCCGTGTCGGTCGTCAGCGCCACCGTGCGACCCAAACCGTAAGTCCAACTCGCCAGGATGGCGTTGTGATCGGCCGCCGGCTCCGGGCTGCTCAGCAAGACTTCGACCAGCGGATTCTGCTTGACGCTGGTCAGCACGTAGCCGGTGATCGGCGGCAGCGGCGAGCCGATGCCGCTGAGCATTTCGTGCGAGAGTTCGATCGTCGGGCGAAAACCGCGTTCATCCTCGAACACCAGCGGCCTGGCCACCCGCCGGGCTTCTTGCATGAAGATCCGCGGTACGGCCCGGGGACTGACGACATGATAGAACTTGCCGCCGCCGGCCTGCGCAATGCTTTGCATCAGCGGATTGGCGGCGTCGGCTCCGATCGCCACGCTGGTGGTCGTGATGCCTTGGCGGTTCATCCGCGCCGCCAACTCTTGATAGCCGGCCCCCGGGGTTTGGCCATCGGTCAGCACGATCATGTGCTTGACCGCCGCGTCGATTTTGGCCAGTGCCAGGTAGCCGGCTTCCATGCCCGGCAGCATGTTGGTGCCGCCGCCGGCTCCGATGCGTCGGAGCAACTGCACGATGGCCTCGCCGCCGGCCACGCGCTGGGTCGGCACGATCCAGCGAGCGGCGGAATCGAAGCAGACCACGCCGATAAAGTCCCGCGGACTGAGCACTTTGAGCGTGGCAATGGCGGCGGCCTTGCTCATTTCGATTTTCTCGCCACCCATCGAGCCGGAACTGTCGATCACCAGCACCAGCGCGCCGATCGGCACGACTTTGGCGCTTTTGATCTGAAAGTCAACCGGCATCGCCGCTTCCAGCCTGGTGTTCGTCCAACCGCCGGCGCCGAAACTCCGCGGACCGCCAAGCATGACCAGCCCGCTGCCCATTTGCTGCGTATTGCGCACCAGCAGTTCGATTTGTTCGTCGCTGAACACGGACGCCTCATCGGCCGATTCGCTGCTGGTGCGCGGCACGTTGGCCAGGATCACGGTGTCGTAGCGCTGGAGATCGGCGAGACTTGTGAAGCACGACACGCTGCCCACGACCGCCACGTCGCAGCCGGCCTCGCGCAAATGCTTGACAAGGTAATCGAACTGGCCGCGGCGCTCGCTGTCTTCGATCAGCAGCACGCGGCCCTTGCCGCGGACCTGCGTAAACGCGCTGCCGCGGTTGTTCTGAGGCACCGCGTCGTGCGCCGGGTCGTCGGCAGTGAAGCGAACGTTATAGGTATAAAAATCGGCGGCTTTTAGTTCGTCGCGCAGGCTGAAGACGTGCTTGCCCGGCCTGACGACGATCGCCTCTTCGCTGAGCAACTGCTCGCCGTCGCCGGTGCGGCGAAAGACCTGCACGCGGCCGGGAACTGGCACGGCCCGCTCGCCAGTGGCCGCCGAATTGTTCAACACGACGCGCAGCTCGAACGGCACTTCGCGCCGCACCTCGGGCGGGACCACGACTTTTTCCACCGCCACGTCGTTGCGATGCTGATTGTGCAAGGGCACCACGTCGACGCCCACGCCGGAGGCGATCAAATGCTGAACCGCTTCGGCCGCTTCGCCCAGGTTCTCGTTGCCGTCGCTGACGATCACCACGCGCTTGGCACAATCGGGCGGAAAGCAGGCTTCGGCCAGGCCCAGCGCGTCGGCCAGGTTCGTGCCGTCGGGATCGACGTGCGTTTCGATCTGGGCGATCTTTAAGTCGTCGTCCAGGGGCGGCAATTCGACCGCCGCCCGGCGGCCGAAGACGATTACGCCGGCCATGTCGCCCCGTCCGCGATCCAGATGCTCGGCACGCGATCGATTGACATAATCGATCGCCGCCCGGGCCTGGTCCGGCGACACGCTCCAGGAGCGGTCGACGAGGTAGATCACGGCCAGGCGGTCGATGGTGCGCACGATTTGCACTTCGGCCAGCGCGGCCACCAGCAATCCGAAGACCGCGGTGCGCAGCAGCAGGGCCGCGATCCAGCGCCAGCGGCCCATTGCCGCCAGGCTGCCGCGAACCCCGAACCAGATGGCCGGCGCGAGCAACAAAAGCAGCAGCACCGCCGGCCGGTCAAAATCGAGACGATAATCGAACATCATGGCCCTCTGGCTGCATTTTAGCCGGATACCGGACCCGATAGGTACTCAATCGGATGCTGACGGCCGATCTAAAGGGTTAGGCTACGGAAAACGCTCGCCCGACTTGCAAAAAT
>DATCFX010001289.1:0-3995 GCA_036509275.1 Pirellulales bacterium
ATCCTGCCGACGCTGACTTCGCCCGCCTCGCCGGGCGGCATTGCGAACCTGCTGGGCGCCTTGCCGACCGTGCAGATCACCAACAGCACGACCAATACGCTGTTCTCGTCCGGGGCGAATCCCGGCAGCCGCGTGTTCAACGCCTTGGACATCAGCGGCACCGGCGGCATCACGGTGGGCGCGGGCCTGGGCCCCGTCAGCGGACTGCCCACCAGCGTGAGCCTGACGCTGGCCAGCGGCGCCCTGCTGGTGACCGGCACCGGCACCGATACGCTCAGTGCACAGCGGATCGCGGTGGGCACGCTGCAAACGAGCACGGCCCCCGAAGCGGTGCTCCAGATCGGCGCCGGCGCCACGTTGAACCTCGGCGGTACGATCGTCGGCTCGCTGGTGGCCAACCAGATCAACGCCACGACGACCTGGTACGAGCAGTCCAGCAGCCCGGTGTACAACGCCAACACCGGCAGCGGCGTGACCGGCGACGCGGCGAGCCTGACCAAGGATCTCGGCGGCACGCTGGACATCATGGCCCGGCAGTTCTACATCGGCACCACGACGCTCAACGGCGGCACGACGATTTTGGACTCGGGCACCACCGTCGCCGGCAGCACCATCGGCACGATCAACACGCTGTACGACAACGCGGGGGCGTTGACCGTCAACTACGGCGCCACGCTGGATTTGAACGGCACGAGCCAGTACATCGGCTCGCTGAGCAGCAATGGCGGCGCGACCCCCGGCGCGGGCGGCACCATCACCAGCAGCGGCGGCCCGGCCATGCTCGTGACCAACCAGGCCGGCAACACGGTGTGGGCCGGCAGCATTACGGGCGACAGCATCAACCAGGTGGCGCTGGCGCTGGTGAGCAATAACACGATCACGATGGAATCGCCGAACCCCTACTACGGCCCGACCATCGTGCTCAACGGCACGCTGGCCCTGCAGGATAACGCGACGCTGGCCAACACCTCGTCCATCTTGCTGAACTATGGCCTCATCAGCCTGAACAACAACAGCGATCTGATCATCAACAACAACGATCGCATCAACGACGCCGCGCCGATCACGATGAACGGCGGTGCCTTGACGCTCAACGGCCAGGGCAACACCTACACGACCGAAACGGTCGGCGCACTGACCGCCGCCTCCGGCGCCAACACGATCTCTATAGGCGTGGGCGGAAACGGTCTGTATTCCAACGCCGACCTGACGCTGGCCAGCATCACGGCTGCGGTCGGCGCCACCGTGAATTTTACCACCACCACGACCAGCTCCACGCTGGGCGCTGGCGACAGCAATCCGCGCATCCTGGTGACCAACGCCTCGACCCTGGGCTACAACACCTCGACGGGCGTGATCGGCGCGTGGGCCATCGTCAACAGCGACACGTTCGCCGCTTACAATCCGTCGCTGGGCATCGGCGCCGTGGGCACCGACGGCTACCAGAGCTATGCGGGCGGGGCGATGACCGGCGGCACGATCACCACCGTCAACAACGTGAACATCTACGCCGGCGGCACGCTCACCGGTTTCGGCGTCGGCAACGTCACCGACGTGTTCGACGGGGTCGTGGGCGTGAACAACGCCCTGACGCTGCCCGCGGGCGGGGCGAACACCGATTACCTGCGGCTGGCCGGCGCCGCCGAGACCGACATCCTGTTCACGCACTCCAGCGACGTGCTGAACCTCAACCAGGGCGGCCTGATCCACAGCAACAGTTCGACCGGCTCGTCGACGATCGGCAGCGCGGCCGTGCCTGGCGTGCTCACCGCCGGCGGAATGACCGGTTCGGGAACGGTCCCGCTGGTGATTTACAACACGGCCAATAGCGGCACGGCCCTGACGGCTACGCTCACTAACTTGAGCACCACGGTCAACGTCACCTCCGCCACCGGCACCCAGGGGTTGTTCGCCGGCGAGATTCTGACCGGCACGGGGCTGGCCACGGGCACCTACATCACGTCGGTGCTCAACGGCACTCAGTTCACGGTCAACAACTTGCCCACCGTCAACGCGTCGGAAAGCCTGACGCCGGCGTCGAACATGGTGATCAACTCCGTGATCGCCGACAATGGCCTGCAGAATCTGGTGCAGTTGGAGAAGTCGGGCACCGGCACGCTGACCTTGACCGGCGCCGGCGGCAATAACACGTATTCGGGTGGCACGATCGTCGACGAAGGCACGCTGAACCTGGATGGCACGGCGGGCACCGTGCTGATTCCCGCGGCCGGCGGCCTGACGATCGTCGGCGCCCCGACCGCCTTCGGCACCGCCACCACCGTGCAGGAAGGCAACGGCATCGGCGGGCAGATCGCCGCCGGCACCACGGTCACGATCGACGGCCGATCCACGCTGGCGCTGGCCGGCAACGAGACGCTCAATAGCCTGGTGTTCAACAACAACGGCGGCGGCGGCGCCCCGACCGTGACGGTGCCGGCCGGCACCACGCTCACGTTGAGCAACTCCAGCCCGATCACGGCCACCAGCAACAACCCGTCGCAGGTGGCGATCGTCAGCGGCGGCTTCTTGGCTTTGAACGCGGGCGCGAACACGATCAGCGCCGGCCCGATCCAGATCAACGGCACGACGGTCACGCAGATCGTTCCCACGCTGAACATCAGTTCGGTCATCACCGGCGTGGGGGCGAGCATCACCGCCAACGGCGGCGGCCTGCTGGAATTGAGCGGCGCCAACACCTTCGACAGCGGCGTCAACCTCTCCAGCGGCGGCATCGAAGTCGGCGCCAGCAGCACGCCGAGCACCGCCGGCAGCACGGTGACGTCCGGTCCGTTGGGCATCGGCACCTTCAATATCGGCACCGGCACCTACCTCGTTTCGTCGGCCAATACCAACGCGGTAGCCAACAACCTGACCCTCGGCGCCAACGACCTCACGCTGCTGGGGACCTCGAACCTGGCCCTCAACGGGAACCTTTCACTCAACGCCGGCAATACGACGATCAACGTCGACGTGCCGGGCGTGACCTTGGCGCTGGGCGGTGTGATCTCCGACCCCCTGTCGGGCTCCGGCTCGCTCATCAAGACCGGACTAGGCACCTTGGCGCTGGACGGCAACAACACGTTCACCGGCTCGGTGACCGTCAACGCGGGCGTGGTGGTGCTGGGCGGGTCCGCTGGCGGCGTCGCGGCCCCGCTGGCTAACCCCATCATCACCATCACCAGCACCGGCACGCTGGCCTTGCAGAACAACGGCTCGGGCAACAACGGCTTGATCACCTACACCGGCTTGAACGTCACGATCAACAACCTCTCGCCGTTTTCCAACCTGTTCGTGGGCAACAACGGCGCCAACACGGGCAACACGATCGAAATTCCGAGTTTGACGATGTCGGGCGGCCAGGTGCTCAACCTGGCGAACGCCAACAACTACTCGCTGATCATCGAAAGCCTGATCGACGCCACCCCCGGCGTGGGGCCGGCGCCCGAAATCAATGTGCCGGCCGGCATGACGGTCTACGATTACACCTACACCTCCGGCGATCAGCCGATCAACACCGGCCTGGGCAACCTGATCTTCCCCGACGTCGTGACCCTGGGCACGACCACCACTCTCAATAGCGGCAACCCCATCGAACTGTCGGCGTACAACGGCAGCAACTATTATCCGCTGGTCATCCAAACGCCGTCGCCGGCTCCCGCAGCGGCGCCGCTGGGCTTTTTCTCGGGCGGCTTGAACGCTTCGTTCGCCAGCACGGGCACGGCCGTCACCACCGGCGCGCTGAACTCCGTTTTCGCCGGCATCGGCTACTCGGGCACCTTCGCCTCGATCAGCCAGGTCAACGACTTGCAGGACAACAACCGGCCGCTATCGACCACCTCCAGCTTCACTACGTCGATCGTGTCGGAAGTCGGCCTGCTGGACATCGGCCACGCCGGCGTCTACACGTTCCGCATTGCCAACGACGATTCCGGCACCCTGATCATCGATGGCACGGCCGTGCTCAATGACACGACTGGCGCCGCGATTCACCAGGC
>DATCFX010001290.1:0-2234 GCA_036509275.1 Pirellulales bacterium
GGACGAGCCCCAGCAGCGTTAGCAGGGCCCAACGATAGGCATCGCTACGCGAGAAGGGGCGCGTGGGCCAGCACGCGCGGATCAGGCCCACGACCAGCATCAGCGCCATCGATACGGTCGAAACGGCCAGCAGTCCGCCATCGATCCGGCTGGCGACGTTCCAGCTTCCAGAGCCGTGAACGGCACGCACGCCGAGCCCCAAGGGCCGCAACGCGAGCACCAGCGAACCCCACAGCGATTCGATCTCGATGCCGCGTTCCCGATGATATTGGAACATGCTCCAGAGCTTCGGCCCCGCCGCATGATAGTAATACGCAAACGGGCCGACGGCTGCGGCCGCAAACGCCAACAAGCCGCCGGCCAGCCGCAGCGCGTCTTTGAGCGTGCGCATGGCCCGGATATCGGCGATCACCACCAGCGGCACAATCGCCGCCGGGATCAGCTTGTAACTGCAACCAAGCCCCAGCGCGAGGTAGGCCAACACGTGCCAAAGGAACGGCCAGCGCCTCGCCCTCCCGAATTCGCCATCCGGCTCGGGTTCGAGCCGCAGCCAAGACCAGGCCCAGACCAGCAACAGGCACAGCACGCCAATGTCCAGCCGGTCGAGCAGCACCGGACCCAGGATCGTAGTCAGCAGCACATAGGTCCAGGCGGCCGGGGCCAGCAGCTCGCGCCGCCGGCGAGCGACAAGCGCCAGCAGCAGGACAAAGGCCAGCACGTCGAAGCCGAGCATCTCCCAGCGGAACGTGCGGCCGTAGTCGGGCACGAAGTTGACCCACAGCCCGCTGCCGAGCAGGCCGCGTGGCAATCGCATTGGCGCCAGCCAGCGCGGCAGCGCCAGGCACCAATAGGCGGCCGGCGGATATTCGAGCGTAAAGTCGCGATACGGAACCAGTCCCAGATCCACGCCGCTGGCGGCCCGCTGGAAATAGATTTGATAGTCGGTATACAGCGGCACGAAGGCCGCCAACAGCAACGACCGGCTGGCGATGAAGCCCACGACGGCAGCCAGGACCGGCCAGCGGAAAGGCCTTTTATTCATCATTCGGCACTCATCATTCCGCATGGTTGGTTGCTGGCGCAAACCAAGTGTAGATCGCGGGAACGACCAGTGCGGTCAAGAGAGTCGAAGTCATCAGGCCGCCGATCACGACGCTGGCTAGCGGCCGCTGGATTTCAGCTCCCGCCGTGGTCGAGAGAGCCATCGGCAAAAAGCCGAAGCTGGCGACCAGCGCCGTCATCAGCACCGGTCGTAGCCGCACCAAGGCGGTTTCCTCGGCCGCCTGTGCCGTGGGCATTCCCGACGCGCGAAGCTGCTCGGCGCCGCTGACCCACACCAGACCATTGAGCACCGCCACGCCGAACAGGGCGATGAAACCGACGCCGGCCGAGATGCTGAAGGGCATGCCGCGCAGGGCCAGGGCCGCGATTCCGCCGGAGGCTGCAACCGGCACAGCTAAAAAGATCAGCAGCGCCAGCCGCGCGGAATGGAACGTGGTGTACAAGAGCAAGAAGATCAACAGCAGCACCAGCGGCGTGAGGAGCGTCAAGCGGAGGCTGGCGGTTTGCAGGTTTTCGAAATCGCCGCCCCAGCGGATCGTATATCCCGCCGGCAACTTGACGCGCTCTTTGATCGCCCGCTGGGCCTCGTACACAAAGCCGGCGATATCGCGGTGGCGTACGTTGACCGATACATAGGTGCGCCGGCGCGTGGCCTCGTGATCGATGCTGGGCGGCGACTCTTCGAGGATGACGCTGGCCACTTCGCCCAGCGGCACTTGCTTGCCGCCCACCTCGCTCACCGGGACCTGCTCGAGCAGGTAGGCGTTCTCGCGCCACGAGCGCGGATACCGGACAATGATGGGGAATCGGGCGCGGCCTTCGAGAATCTGGCCGCTTTCGCGCCCGCCGACAGTCGAGACCACGTCCATCGCCTGGGCGGCATCCAATCCGTACACCGCCAGCCGGTCGGGCCGCGGCACGATGCGCAGCGTTGGAATGTTGGCCTGGTAGTCGGCTTTGACGTCGGCCGCGCCGGGAATGGTGCGCAGCACCTGCTCGATTTGTTTTCCTTTGCGGGCCAGGACCTCCAGATCGTCACCATACAGGAGCACGGCCACGTCGGCCTTGACGCCGGCTACCAGTTCGTCGACGCGCATTTCGATCGGCTGCGTCACCGCCAGTTGGATGCCCGGCACCGAGCGGTTCAACAGGCTCGAGATCTCTTCGATCAG
>DATCFX010001291.1:0-2312 GCA_036509275.1 Pirellulales bacterium
TTTGTCAAACAAAACGCCCACGTTCAACCCTCCTCTGGCCTGGCGGCCGCGTTCGGCTGCGGTTTGCGACGCACGTGACGCCACAATTTAGCGCGATTGCATTTAACTGCCAGCCCGATCTCCAAAAATTCACAGCCTCTCCGGGAGAAGGTGGCGGCGCAGCCGACGGATGAGGGTTCGCAGCGCCGGACGAAAAACCCTCATCCGGCCTTCGGCCACCTTCTCCCAGAGGGAGAAGGGTACGCTTCGCTGCGCTCGCTAATATCCAGCCCCCCTTGGCATCCTGGCGGTAGCACGGCTCGAGCTTTTCTTGTTGGCTGAGCCAATTGCAATACTCGACTGCGTCGTTCCACGAGACCTGCACCACCGGACAAGCGTCGGTTTGCTCGTGGCCGGGATGGTCCCAGTTGATTTCCGGGCTTTGCACGCTGACGCCCTGGGGATAATAAATGCCCCCCTTGCCGTCCCGCTCGGCGTCGGTCTTGTACTTCGCCGCGGCGACGAACTTGCGGAACTCGCCCACGGTCACCTCGGTGGCGGCCAGCCGAAACGGGCGCGTGAGCGCGACGCGGTGTTGCGGCAGCGAACTTTTCAGTTCGGAGATGTAGTTTTTGTCCTTCTCCGGATCCTTGCCTTTCAGCTCGCGCTCGATTTCGGCATCCGTGGCTCCCATCATGAACTCGCCCGGCGGGACCAAGATCAGTCGCGTGCCGGCCGAGGTTTTTCGCTCGACGGTGGTGTTGAGGTGTTGGGCCCAAGCGGCCTGAGCCGCGCGTGCCGCGGCGGCATCGAAGGGGGCCACCAGCGGCGCGGGCGCGCCGGCCGTGTGGCCCGGCGGCAGTTCGAACTGGCCGACTTGCTCGCCCTGCTGGTTCCTGATGATCACGATCACGCCCAGCAGCACGAGCAGCATACCAGCCGCGCCGGCGCCCAGCAGCTTGGCGTTCTTCCACGGCGGACCATGCTTGCCGGCCCGGCGAGGCTTTCTGGGCCGCTGGGGCGGCGGGTCGGCGAAGCCGCTGGGGATCGAGGGCAAGTTCGCGTTTCGAAAGGCGATCGAGAGGTCGGAGGCGGCTACCACCGGCGCGGATTGCCAGGCCGCGGTGGCGCTGGTGGCCACCGCGCTGGCGGCCGCCTGGCAATGCTCCAGTTCGGCCACGACTTCCGTCATGGTCTGGTAGCGATCACCGACCCGCTTGGCCACCATTTTGCGGAACACGGCTTCGACCTCCGGCGGCACGTCGCCGAGCGAGGGAATGGGGTGATTGTGATGGGCCACGAGCTTGGCCGCCACGGTTTCGCCGTCGTAGGCCGGCTTGCCGGCAATCAAGTAATAGAGCGTGCAGCCCAGGCTGTAGATGTCGGCCCGCGCGTCGGCATTTTTCGTGCTCAGGCCTTGTTCGGGGGCCATGTAGTCGACGGTGCCCATGATCGTGCCGGTGCCGGTGAGCTCGGCCTGGGCCGGCCCGGTGCCCGCGTCGATGCGCGCCAGGCCCATGTCGAGGATCTTGACCGTGCCCTTGGAGTCCAGCAGCAGGTTGGCCGGCTTGATATCGCGGTGTACGACGCCTTCGCCGTGCGCGAATTCCAAGCCGCGGGCCGCCTGCAGCACGTAGTCGAGGGCCTTGGCCAGCGGCAGCGGGCCGTGCTTCCTCACCAGCGCCGAGAGATCGGAGCCGGCGATATATTCCATCACGAGGAAGTGCGCGCCATTGGCCTCGTCGGCATCGTCGGCCGCCACGATATTCGGATGGCGCAACTTGGCGGCCGCTTCGACCTCGCGCTGAAAGCGAGCGGTCGCCAAGGCGTCCTTCGTCACGGCCGGCGGCAACATCTTGACGGCCACGACGCGCTTCATGCGGCGATGCTCGGCCTTGAACACCTGGCCCATTCCGCCGGCGCCGATTTTATCGAGGATCGTGTAGTTGCCCAGGAACAGCGCCTTGGACCGCCCGGCGAAAAACTGCTGCGCCTGGAACCTGGTAAGCTGGTCCTGCTTGATCAGCTCGCGGGCCAGCGCCTCGGCGTCCTTCGGATGCGCTTGGGGCGGAATGAACTCTTGCAGCTTGCCGGCCGCCAGGATACCGCTATCCTCAAGTTGCTTGATGAATGTTTCCAGTGCAACGGCCATCGGGGCCAATCTCTCAGTGCCGGCGCGAATCGACTTGTCGCCGATTATAGCCTGCCCGCCGAGCGGGCGGGAATGACCCCCATGACATGGCGGCACGACGGTTCGGCGATACGGAGCCGCCACGTAAGGATTGCAACGCAAATTGGCGTACGCCGGCGTGTTTTCGGGTCGCATTTCGCAT
>DATCFX010001292.1:0-4043 GCA_036509275.1 Pirellulales bacterium
CGCCGTATTCGGGCTTGGTCAGATACGTGCGCGCGTCGACCACTTCGACGCCGGCAATGTCAAACGGCCATTCCTTCGCGTTGTCCACCACGATCAAAATCTGCATTGCGTCCCTGACAGAAGATCCACGTCACCCTCCACGACTGCTCGCCCAATAGACGGTCTCATTTCGGCGCCTTCGGCCGTTCGATAATCAACAGGTTGGCGTCGTAGGTGATGATGCCCAACAGGATCGCGCCGATCACGCGGTCGATGCTCACCGCGTAGGGGTTGCTGGCCGAGACGGGATTATTGCCCAGCGGGTCGGCCACCAACACCTGGCGGTTGGTGGCATCGTAACCGCACAGCACCACGAAATGGCCCGACGGCACGCCGCGCACATCATCAAAATCCTGGCCGGGGCCGTACTCGCGAGCGCTGCGATACAAATAGGTCGAACTCAAGCCAGTAAGCAGCGGGATGCCGCGGTTCAAGTATTTGCGGATTAGGCCGCTCGTGAGATCGTCGAACCGGAGCACGCCGCCGCGGTCGAGAAACTCGAGATACGCTTCGGTCGCCACGGCCAGCTTCGGCGACTTCTTGAATTCCATCTGCTTGCGGAGCCCCGCCTTGATCGGGGCGGGATTGAAAGGGGCCGGTCCGAACCAGGTGGGATCGAACATCTGCACGTTGTAGGTGAAGATCTTGGCCTGGTAGCCGCGGCGCAGCGCGTGACAAGCCAACAGCACGTCCAGCGTGCCGCCGTCTTCCAATCGCGGCACCTCGGCGATCACCTGCTCCAGCGAAGCTTTATCTCCGTAGTACCGATACACGGCTTGCAAACAGGTCGGCCCGCACGTGAAACCGTCGGGCTGAGGCAGGATATCGAGCGTGAGCTGCGTTTCCACGTCGGGCCTGCTTCCTGCGACTGGCTGTCGGCCTCCGGCCACCGGACCGGACGGTCGGCCAATTCTATTGCCACAGGCGAAGAAAAAGAACCCCGCTGCAAAAGCACGTGCTCGACGAGCGCACCCCGCGAGCGCAGCGGGCGAGCGGGAGGCGCGAGCCTTCGCGGTGATGCGGCGCGAGCGCGTCGCGGCAGGTTACCGGCAAGCTGGCGCTTGCCGCTCGCCCGCCGGCGGTCAGCCGCCGGACTGCTGGTCGCCGTGCTCCTTGAGCCAGGCGGCAAGATCCTTTCGCAACTGGGCCAGCAGTTCGGCGTGCTCGGGCATCGCACTTTGGTCGTGCAACTCGTCGGGATCGTCGACCAGGTTGAAAAGCTGCTCGCGGCCGGCTTTGAGATAGCGGATCAGCTTCCACTGTGGAGTGCGGATCATCCGCTGGCTATCGGCAAAATAGCCCACGACAAACGGATAAATCTGCTGCACCTTGTGCGTCATGGCCGGCACTAGCGAGCGGCCGCCCAAATTCTTCGGGTAATCCACGCCGGCCAGGTCGCAGAGCGTCGGATACAAGTCGCGCAGATAACATTGAGCCGAACATTGATCGCAGTGGGCAATGCCCGGCCCGCGCATGACCAGCGGCACGCCGATCGTATGCTCGTACATGTTTTGCTTGCCGGTCAGGCCGTGGCTGCCGACCGCCAGGCCGTGATCGGCGGTGAACACGATGATCGTTTGCTGCGAGCGGCCGGCCTTCTCGACCGCGTCGAGAATCCGTCCCACCTGCCGATCGATGAACGACACCACCGCGTAGTACGCCGCCAGTTCGCGGCGAATATCGTCCGGCTGGCGCGGATAGGGAAGAATGATCTCGTCGCGGCCGTGCAGGTTGCCATGATCGAACGGATGCTCGGGCCGAAAATTTGCCGGCAAGTGCATCGCATCGGGAGCATATTTGTTTTCGTATCCCGGCGGAAACAGCCGCGGGTCGTGCGGGCCGGTGAAGTTCACCTGCAAAAACAGCGGTCCGCTGCGGTCGGCCTCGATCGTGCCGATGGCCGCGTCGGCAAATTTGGCATCGATGCCTGGCGTCAGCCCGGTGGGCGAATCGGGCACCGGCTGGCCGTCGGGATCATAGAATCGCCAGCCGGTGTAGCCGGTCACCTTGCGGCCGGCATAGTCGACCTGCGGCTTCGCGGCCCCGCCGCCGCGATACATGCCGGCAGTCGTGTCGTAACCGTAAACCGCCGGCGTGCCGGCCAGATGCCATTTGCCCACGTGGACGGTATGGTAGCCGGCACTCTGCATCGTGCGCGGCCAAGGCACGATGTCGGCCGGCAGCCGGGCGCCGTGCGAATAGACGCCGGTACGAAAGCCAGTGCAGCCGCTGATGATCTCCGCGCGGCTGGGCACGCACAGCGGATGTGCACACGTGGCCCTGGTGAAAGTGGTCCCCTCGAGCACCAGGCGATCCAGGTTCGGCGTTTCGGCTTGTCCATGCAGTGCCTGGATCACATCCGGCCGCAGATCGTCGGCCACCAACACAATGACATCCGGATGCACCCGTTCGGCGGCCGGCGAGCAAGTCGCCGCGAGCAGAGTAGCCAAAGCGGCCGAGAGAAACAGCAAGGCGGGCGTTCGAGCGAGCATCGGCCGTGGGTCTCCTGGAGGGTTTTGTTATTCTAAGTCACAAAACCGCCCAGCGGCAGATGCGACCTTCAAGCCCACGGACTGCGGTCCGTGGGTCCTTTCCCCTGCGGCGGCGGCACCCGGCGGAGCCTTCCTTAGCGATGGCAGAGCCGCCAGGCGGCATAGACCGGGATGCCGGAGAGCACGATCAGCAGGCCGGGCCACGTGAAGACGGGTTTTACTAAGAGCAGGTCGAGCAGGATGGCGCCGCAGAGCAGCATGTAGGCAGCCGGCAGGATGGGATAACCCAGTGCGCGGTACGGTCGCGGCGCGTCGGGGCGTTTGAAGCGGAGGACGAATAGCCCGAGCACGGTGAAAAAATAAAATAGCAGCGCGGCGAAGATCACGTAATCGAGCAGCTCGCTGTACGAGCCGGAAAAGATCAGCAGGCTGGCCCATGCGCCTTGCAACACCAGTCCGGCGGCCGGCACGGCCCGGGCATTCAGCCGGCCGACCGCTCGAAAGAACAAACCGTCGGCGGCCATGGCGTAATACAATCGGGCACCCATCAGGATCAAGCCGTTGGCACAGCCAAACGTCGAGACCATGATCGCCGCCGCCATGAACGACACCCCAAAGTTCGGAGCGGCCAGCTCCAGCACGGCCGTAGCCACGCGGTCTTCGCGGGCGTGGGCAATGCCCCGGGCCATGGCGGTCGCGGCATCGGCATCGCCCGTCACGGGCAAGGCGGACAAGTAGGCCAGGTTCACGATCAGGTACAGCGTGATAACGGCCAGCGTGCCCAGCACCATGCTCAGCGGCAGCGTGCGGCGGACATTGCGGATTTCGCCGGCGGTGAAGGCGATGTTGTGCCAGGCGTCGGCCGAGAACAGCGCGCCGACCATCGCGGCGCCGGCCGCCATGAGCGGCGCCAAGGCGGCCGCTCCCGGAAAGCGCGCTTGGATCGCTTGCGTGGCCGGCGTGGCGTGAATGCCGCTCCACAGATCGCGCAGGTTGGCGGCAATCGCTTCGTGATTGGCGGCCAGCGAAAAGCCCAACGCGATCAACAGCAGCAGGCCGATGGTCTTGGCGACCGTGAAGACGTTTTGCAGCCACTTGCCCTGCTCGATGCCAAAGCAGTTCCAGATCGAGAGCGCAGCGACCACTGCCGCCGCCACCAGTTGTCCGGCCGAAATCGTGAACTCGTCGCGCGTAAAGATCACCAGCGGCTGCGCCAGCCAGGGCAGCGGCAGCTCGAGGTGCCAGTGCAAATCGGCGACCCGATAAATCAGGTGCCCCGTTCCCAGCGCTGGCACGAACACACCGAGAAACTTGGCAAAGGCCACGGCCACGGCCGCGATCATGCCGGTCTGGATCACCAGGAACACGGCCCAGCCGTAGAGGAAGCCCCACAGCCGGCCGTAGGCTTCGCGCAGATAGACGTATTGGCCGCCGGCCTGCGGCATCATGGCGGCCAACTCGGCGTAGCTTAGCGCCCCGATGACGGTCATCGCGCCGGTCACGGCCCAGACG
>DATCFX010001293.1:0-2290 GCA_036509275.1 Pirellulales bacterium
CGACAAGATGGACTATCTGCCCCGCGACAGCCTGCACGCCGGCGTCCCTTACGGTCGCCACTTCGACCAGGCGCGGTTGATCGGCAGCTTGTGCCTGAATGCCGCCGGCGACGGCCTGGCCATCAGCGAAAAGGGGAAGACCGCGGCCGAAATGATGGTCTTTGCCCGCTATGTGATGTTCAGCGAAGTGTATTGGCACCACGGCGTGCGGTCGGCCACGGCCATGCTCCAGCGGGCGTTTTTCCTGCTGCACCCGAGCCTCGACCTCGATTTGCTGTTTCGCAAGACCGAAGGCGAATTCATCGACGATATGCAGCGGGCGGCTGATGGCGGGCCGGCGGCCGAGCTGCTGGCCGGCCTGTTCGGACCGCTGCGGCGGCTGTACAAACGCGTCGCGCAGTACAGTTTTTTCGAGCATCGCGACCTGTACGATCGACTAGCGCGGCGGCCGTATCCCTGGCTGGCCGCATGTGCGGAGCAGTTTGCGGCGTTGGCCAGTTCGGCTTTGGGCCGGATCGTCGCGCCGCACGAGATCCTGTTCGATGCCCCGCCCATCCAGCGCGAGGTGGAGTTGAACGTCGACGTCTTCTTCCGCAAGGAAAAGCAATATCGGCCGCTCGTGGACGTTTCGCCCGTCGTGCGCACGCTGGCCCGCGAACAGTTCGACGATTACGTCAAGCGTGTGCGCGTGTTCGCCCATCCGCGGCTGGCCGCCGAGCTGCGCGGCCTGGCCAATCTGTCGGATTTGGTGCATGCGGCGGTCGATCGGATGGAGAAGGAGTGATAAGTGATGAGTGATGAGTGATGAGTGCAGAGTGCAGAGTGCAGAGTGAAAAGTGAAAAGTGGCGAGCGGCAAGCGCAAGCTTGCCGGTTTTCCCCGCTCAGCGCGACTCAACCATCGCGCGAACGTGCTGCTCGTCGACCGGGTCGATGATGCCGCGCTCGCAGATGATGCCGCGGATCAGTCGGGCGGGCGTCACATCGAAGGCGGGGTTGTAGACCCGCATGCCCACGGGCGCCGTGCGGCGGCCAAAGCCTTCGGTGATTTCTTCGGCCGCCCGCTGTTCGATCGGAATGCGATCGCCATGGTCGAGCGATAGGTCGAACGTGCTGGTCGGCGCCGCGACGTAAAACGGGATGGTATGGTGTGCGGCCAACACGGCCACGCCGTACGTGCCGATCTTGTTCGCCGTGTCGCCGTTGGCGGTAATCCGATCGGCGCCGGTGACCACGGCCTGCACGCGGCCTTCGCGCATCACTTGGGCCGCCATCGAATCGCAAATCAGCGTGGCTTCGATTCCCCGCTGCTGGAGTTCCCAGGCCGTGAGCCGGGCACCCTGCAGTAGCGGCCGCGTTTCGTCCACGTAAACGTGCAAGCGCTTGCCTTGTTCCGTGGCCGAAAAAATCACGGCCAGCGCCGTGCCGTAGTCAGCCGTGGCCAGGCCGCCCGCGTTGCAGTGCGTCAGCACGCCCTGGCCGTCCGTCAGCAACTCGGCGCCGTGCCGGCCAATGGCCCGGCACATTTGCCGATCTTCGTCATGAATGGCCCGGGCCTCGGCCAAGAGCCGCCGATACACCGCGTCGGGGGTCAGCGTTCCACGCTGGGCCAGTCCGATCCGTTCCATTCGCTCCAGCGCCCAAAACAGATTGACCGCCGTGGGGCGGCTGCCGGCCAGGTAGCGGCAAACGGACTGGAGTTGTTCGAAAAATTGCGGCTCGGCCTGGCCGCGCGCGGTTTGCAACCCGATGCACACGCCATAAGCGGCCGCCACGCCGATGGCCGGCGCCCCCCGCACGCGCAGGCTGCGGATCGCCTCGAAAAGTGTCTCCACATCGCGGCAGTCCAGGTACACCAGTTCGCCCGGCAGTCGCGTCTGATCGATCAGTCGCAGGCAGCCATTGTCATCGCCGATCCAATCCAACGTGGCGGGCCCGGCAGCAGAAACGGACGGGTTTTCAACTTGCTGCAGCATCTCAGAATCCTTTCAGAAAGTTTTCCTTCGCGATCGAGCTAACGGCGTGGCGCACGCACTGCCGGTATGCTGGGTCTATCGCGGCTGTCGGATGCGGCCACATCGGACCGCCGATAGGACCAGCGCGTCCCGGGGCCGAAAGAGACAAACATGTTGCCAGGCATAAATAGTTCCCAATAAGGCACGCCATCGACGTCGTCGTCGGCCATCGGCACGACTCGGAACAAGCATTGGTTACTGAACAAAACCGTCAGAGCATTGTCGGGGAGGCTGATCTCGACGCCCGAGACCTGACTGTTCTCGAGGATCGTGAGCT
>DATCFX010001294.1:0-8750 GCA_036509275.1 Pirellulales bacterium
AAGCCAATCGGCTGCTGGCGCGGATCGCCGACAAGTTGCCGCTGCGTTGGGAGGGCAAAGACGTGCTGGCCGCCGGCCAGCACTACACGGCCGACCATCACGTGCCGGTGCTCGTGTATCCCAACCCGCTGAATCCGCGGCGTTACGTGGTGCTCAACAGCGGGTTCACGTACCGCGAGTACGATTATCTGAACAACGCCCGACAAGTGCCCAAGCTGCCGGACTGGGCGGTGATCGACGTGACCACGCCGCCCGACGGTCGCTTTCCCGGCAAGGTGGCGGCGGCCGATTTCTTCAACGAAGACTGGGAATTCAAAAAACCCTCGGCCACCGCGGCCTCGAAAAAGTAGCGGCCATCAAACGGCTCATGAATGAGCCGGCTAATTTTCAACCACTCACCGGGAGACGAACCATGAATCGATCCGCATTATGTTCGTTGGTTGCGGTCATGTACTTTTTCGTGCCGCCAGCCGCGGTCAGCGCGGCCGACGATGACGCCGGGTTTCGCAGCCTGTTCGACGGCCGCACGCTCGACGGCTGGCACAAGAACCCGAAAAAAATCGGCCACGGCACCGGTGGTCACTGGTTCGTCGAGGACGGGGCGATTACCGGCGAACAGGATCCGCCCGGCAGCGGCAACGGCGGCATCCTGCTCACCGACAAAAAGTACGGCGACTTCGAACTGCTGATTGACTTAAAACCCGACTGGGGTGTGTGCAGCGGGCTGTTTCTACGCAGCACCGACCAGGGCAAATGCCTGCAAATGATGGTCGATTACCACGAGCGCGGCAACGTGGGCCATATTTACGGCGAAGGCGTCGGCGGCTTCAACACGCGGCCGTTTGATATTTTCGGCATTTACGGCGACGACAAGCAGTTGATCGGCCTCAAGACCGAGCCGACCGCGAACCCCGCGCCCGCCTACACTATCTCGGCCGCCGACTGGGTCAAAACCTGGCGCGTGAACGATTGGAACTCGGCCCGCGTGCGCGTCGTGGGCAATCCGGCCGTCATCACCACCTGGATCAACGGTACGAAAATTTGCGAGTTCGACGGCAACACATTCGAGGACAAACGCTACGACAAGCAAAAGGTGGCCGACACGCTGGGCGACAAAAACTATATCGCCGTGCAAGTCCACGGCGGCAAAAGCTGGCCGGCCGGCGCCAAGTGCCGCTGGAAGAACATCAAGCTCAAAGACCTGTCGAAATAGCCCGGCCATGTGCGCACATTTGCTGACCAGCCTGGCGCTGCTGACGGTCGCCGCAGGCGCGGCACGCGCCGCCGAACCGGCCATTACCAATTCGATCGGCATGCGTCTGGTGCTGATCCCGGCCGGGCAGTACACGGCAGGCTCGTCGGCTGCCGAAGCGCAGGCCGAAGCCGACGAGCAGCCGGCGCATCGCGTGACGATCAGCCGGCCGTTTTACTTAGGTCAGTTCGAAGTCACGCAGGACGAGTATGCCCGTGTGATGGGTGAGAATCCCAGTTGGTTCGCCCGCGGCGCGCCGGGCGAAAAGGATCTCGGCGGCTCGTCCAGCGGCCGCTGGCCGGCGGATATGCTCGCGTGGGACGACTGCCTCGAGTTCTGCCGGCGGCTCTCGCAGTTGCCGGCCGAGCGCGCGGCTGGGCGCGAATATCGTTTGCCGACCGAGGCCGAGTGGGAATACGCCTGCCGCGCCGGTAGTTCGACGCGGTTTGCGCTGGGCGAACAACTCTCGTCCAGCGACGCCAACATCCGGCCGGCCACTGGGACCGGCGCAGGTCACCCGCTGGCCGTTGGCTCGTATCGGCCGAATGCCTTCGGACTGTACGACATGCACGGCAATGTCTGGGAATGGTGCGCGGATGCCTACGATGCGCGCCAGTACGAGCAGGCGTCGGCAGTCGACCCCACCGGCCCCGCCACGGGCACCGGCCGCGTGGTCCGCGGCGGCGACTGGCAGTTTCCGGCCCGCTACGCCCGCTCGGCTAATCGCGATTTCACCCGCGCCAGCCGCCGCGACCTGGGCAACGGCTTCCGCGTGGCGAGTTCGGATCGCTCATCAAGAATACGGAAGACGGGGGACCACTAAGACACAAAGGGCACAAAGAAGACACAAAGCGCACAAAGAAAATACCTTCGTGTCCTTCGTGCCTTCGTGGTGAATTTCCTTCTGTTCGTCTTGGTGGCAGCGGCGGCGCGCGGGCTTTATACTTCGGGCTAACGCAAAACACTCAAGCACTCCCCCCTCCCCTGCCCGCCTGGAGTTTCACCCTCATGCGCATGCAATCCGCGTTACTTGTCCTGTGCCTTTCGCTGCTGACCGCCTGGTGTCAGGCTGCTGACAAAAAAACCCACGACAAACCGCAGGCCGCTACCTTCAAAGCTGGCTTTGCGGAGCGCGATATCACGCCGGCCATCGGTATGGAACAGCCGGGCGGATATGGCAAGAGCTACCATCGCACGCTGCACGACCCGTGCAAGGTGCGGGCCGCCGTGTTCGACGACGGCCACTCGCGCGTGGCGCTGGTGGGGCTCGACGCCCTCGTCATTCGCCGGCCCATCGTGCTGGCCGCGCGCCAGGCGATCGAGCAGAAGTGCGGCATCCCGGGCGGGTCGGTGCTGATCAGTGCCAGCCATTCGCACTCATCGGGCCCGACCGGCATGATCCTGCCCGACGAGTACGACGGCGCGCCGTCGCTGGTGCGGGAGTTGGCTTACAAAAAATCGTCGTGTGCCGATGCCAAGTATCTGGCCCAGGTGCAGCAGGCGATCGTCGACGCGGTGTGCGAGGCCGATGCCCAGCGGGTGCCGGCCACGGCCGGCGTGGGCAAGGGCATCGAAAACCAGGTGGCCTACAACCGCCGCTTTCGCATGCAGGGCGGCCTGACCATGACGCATCCCGGCCAGGGAAATCCCGAGATTGTGGGAGTTGCCGGGCCGACCGATCCGGAAGTGGGCGTGATCGGCGCCTGGGATCAAAACGGCCAACTGCTGGGCTGCATCGTCAACTTCGCCTGCCACGCCACGGCCAGCCCCGGCGGCATTTCGGCCAATTACATCTGGTATCTGGAAAAGGTGATCCGCGGCGCGCTGGGCGAAAAGGCGGTGGTCGTGTTCCTGCCGGGCGCTTGCGGCGACGTCACGCAGGTGGACAATCTCAGCCCGCTGGCGCGGCGGCACGCCGAGGATTGGTGCCGCCTCGTGGGCGGCCGGGTCGGGGCGGAAGCGGTCAAGGTGCTGCTGACGATCGACCACGGCGTCTTGGAGCCGGTCACGTCGGTCGCCAAAGTGCTCAAGATTCCACGCCGCGTGCCGCGCGCTTCGCGCGTCGAGCAGTGCTTGAAATTGGTGCAGGAAGATCCCAAAAAGGTCGGCGCCACGGAGTGGACGTTTGCCAAGGAGATCGTGCTGCTCGACTGGCTCGGCAAGCAAAAGCCGGAGGCCGACGTTGAGGTGCAGGTCGTGCAGTTGGGGCCCGTCGCGCTCATTTCCGATCCGGCCGAATTCTTCTGCGAATATGGCCTGGAGCTCAAGGCCAAGAGCGGGTTCCCTTTCACCTTTCCCGTCGAACTGGCCAACGGCTGCGTCGGCTACGTGCCGACACAGGAAGCCCTGGGCAAACACGGCGGCGGTTACGAAACCCGGCTCACGAGCTACAGCAACCTCGTGCCCACGGCCGGCAACCAGATGGTGCAAGCGGGGCTGGAGTTGGCCCATCAGCTCAAGCCCGGCCCCGTGCCCGAGCGGGCCAAGGCGGCGCCCTTCCGCGCGGGAGTTTGGAGCTATGGCAAAGTGCCGCCGGAATTGGATTAGAGGGCCGGCGGTCGCTTTAGCCCCCGGCGACTTGCCGGGGGCTAATGATAAGCATGCGGTTTTTTCAGGAGATGGCTTGTGCATATTCGGGGGCAGTGGACCGGCACGGCGTTGTTGGCAGCGGCAGGTTTCGTCGGCTGTTTATCGTGCGGCATGGCCGACGACACGCGGCCGGAAAAGCCGCCAGCCGCCGGGCCGTTGGCCAAAGTGGTCGATCAACTCGGCAAGCTGGGTCTCCAGGCCGACGCCGACAAAAACCTCGAGCTCTCGCCAGCCGAACAAACCGCAATGTTGAACACGGTCAGCGCCCGGTACGGCCAGGTGTGGGCCGATCGGGTCAAGCTGTTTCTCGCCACTGCCGACGCGAACCACGACGGCATCATCCAGACGGGCGAATGGAAGCGCGCCCTCGCGCGGTTCAAACCGTCGCAGCCCGGGCCAGACGCCGCCGAAACCGTGATGGTCGCCATGAGCGACGGCGTACACCTGGCCACCGACGTTTATAGGCCGCAGGGTCCCGGGCCCTTTCCGGTGGTCTTCACCCGCACGCCCTATAACCGCCGCAAGGCGCAGGCCGCGGCCGGGTCCCAAACTCGGGCCGGCTATGTCCTCGTGGCCCAGGACATGCGTGGCCGCTTCGGTTCGGAAGGCGAAAACTTGCCCTTCGTCGGTTGCGGTTGGGGAGAGCACAAGGACGGCGTCGAGTCGCTGGCCTGGATTCTCAAGCAGCCCTGGTGCAACGGCAAGGTCTGCACCGTCGGCGGCTCGGCTGGCGGCATCACGCAGAACCTGCTGGCCGGCGCTGCGCCGCCGGGACTCACGGCCCAGCATATCGTGGTGGCCCCAGCCAGCATGTATCAGCAGGCCACGTATATCGGCGGGGCCCTGCGGCTGTCGCAGGTCGAGAATTGGACGCGCACCAACCAGTTCGACGCGCGGGCGCTGACGATCATCGAGGACCATCCGACTTACGACGATTACTGGCGCGGCCAGGATTCGTCACTCAAGTTCGCCGTGATGAATGCGCCGGCCATCCACGTCGGCGGTTGGTTCGATACGTTCTCGCAGGGCACGCTTGATTCGTTCGTGGGCCGCCAGCATCATGGAGCCGCAGGCGCTCGCGGCACGCAGAAGCTGGTGATGGGCCCGTGGACCCACGCGGTCGGACGCAACGAAGCCGACGCCGAACTGGTGTTCCCCAATCCGCAAGCGCCCCAGGAATACAGCAGCGCCCGCTGGCTCGAGTATTATCTAAAAGGCGTCGACAATGGCGTGACGGCCCTGCCGGCCGTAACGTATTACGTGCTGGGCGACACGAGCGACCCAAAATCAAAAGCTCCCGGCAATCGGTGGCGGCAGGCCGACGACTGGCCGGTGCCCAGCCGCGCC
This sequence comes from Pirellulales bacterium, assembly GCA_036509275.1. Taxonomy (GTDB): domain Bacteria; phylum Planctomycetota; class Planctomycetia; order Pirellulales; family PNKZ01; genus DATATB01. The sequence goes on from DATCFX010001294.1 coordinate 5,189, forward strand.
ACGCCTTATTATCTGCTCCGCGGTGGCAAGCTGGCGGCCTCAAAGCCCGCGGCCGGCGCCGAGCCGGTCGAGTACACGTTCGACCCGGCCGATCCGTGCCCCACGCACGGCGGCAACAATCTGACCATCGCCCGCGGGCCGAGAAATCAGAACCCGATCGAGTCGCGTGCCGACGTGGTGCTGTTCACCAGCGAGCCGCTCGCCGAGCCGCTCGAGGTGACCGGCCACGTGACGGCCAAAGTCTTTGTCGCCAGTTCGGCGGTGGACACCGATCTGTCGATCCGCTTGTGCGATGTGTATCCCGACGGCGAGAGCTACAACATGGCCGAGGGCATGCTGCGGCTGCGCTATCGCAATTCCTTTGCAAAGCCCGAGCCGCTTACGCCTGGCGAGATGGTGGAAGTCAGCGTCGATTGCTGGAGCACGAGCATCATCTTCAACCGCGGGCATCGCCTGCGCGCCGCCGTCACGTCCAGCAACTACCCGCGTTTCGACCTGAACCCCGGCACCGGTAAGCCCTGGAAAGACGGCGACCCCCACGTCAAGCAGACGAACCGCATCTTCTGCGACGCCGCTCATCCCTCGGCCCTCATCCTGCCGGTGGTTGCCGGCGCGGCCAAGAACTGAGTAGGCCCGGCGAGCCGAGCCGGGCTTTGGAGAGCGACGCGATCGGTGCTCCCAGTGCCGCTCGGCTCGCGGCACCTACGGTTGGGCGGATTCTGCTTGAAATTTTGGCGGGGTTGCGAGAGAATGCATGCCCTGCCGTTGATGCGTTTTGAACCTGCCTGCAAGCATCGGCGCCTGCCGCCAAAAAAAGCGTTTACCCGCCTCGCCGCTGTTGGGCCTGCCACATGCCGCTTCTGCGATGGTTGTTCTTGCTGGGCTTGTTATGGTGCGTGCCGGCTTCGGCCGCTGCGCCGCAAGGTCCGCCGCCTCCGACGTTCGAACATGACGTGCGGCCGATTTTGAAGGTGCATTGCCTGCACTGTCATGGCGAAGCCGACGAGCGCGAAGGAAACCTCGACCTGCGGCTGCGGCGTTTCATGGCCGCAGGCGGCGACAGCGGACCGGCCATCGAGCCGGGCAAGCCACGCGACAGCCTGCTGTATCAGCGGGTGGCCGCCGGCGAAATGCCGCCCGGCGACAAGCGGCTGTCGGCCAAAGAACTGGCGACCATCGAGCGCTGGATCGCGGCCGGTGCTCCCACGCTGCGCAGCGAGCCGAGCAAGTGGACGCCGGAGCTGGCCTTCACGGAAGAGGAGCGCGCGTTCTGGAGCTTTCAGCCCATCGGCCATCCGCAGCCGCCGAAGGTCTCGGGCCAGCTAGGGAAGAACAAGTCCGCGGTTCGCACGCCGATCGACGCCTTTGTGCTGGCCCGGCTCGAAGCCAAGGGGTTGGGCTTTTCGCCCGAGGCGCCACGATCGGCGCTGATTCGCCGGGCGTACTTCGATCTGCTCGGCCTGCCCCCCTCGCCTGCTGAAGTCGATGCCTTTGTTAACGACCAAGCCGCCGACGCGTACGAGCGGCTCATCGATCGGCTGCTCGAGCGGCCTGAATACGGTGAGCGTTGGGGCCGGCACTGGCTCGATATCGCCGGCTATGCTGATAGCGACGGCTACACGCCGCAAGACCCGCTGCGCGAATACGCCTACAAGTATCGCGACTACGTGATCGGCGCGCTGAATGCCGACAAGCCGCTCGATGCGTTCATCCGCGAACAATTGGCCGGCGACGAGTTGATCGGCGGATTGCTCAAACAGCGCACGCCCGAGAACATCGAAAAGCTGGTGGCCACCGGGTTTTTGCGGATGGCCCCCGACGGCACCGGCGTGGGCAGCGTGGATCAAAACGTGGCCCGCAACCAGGTCGTCGCCGATACGCTCAAGATCGTCTCCAGTTCGCTGCTAGGCTTGACCGTGGGCTGCGCCGAGTGCCACGACCACAAGTTCGATCCGATCCTGCAAGAGGACTATTATCGTCTGCGAGCGGTATTCGAGCCGGCCTTGGACTGGAAAAACTGGCGAGCTCCGCGCACGCGGATGATTTCGCTGATGTCGACGGCCGATCGCCAGCGGTCGCTCGAGCTGGAGGCGGAAGCGAAAAAAGTCGACGCGGCCCGGCTCAAGCTGGCGGACGAATTCATCGCTACCACGTTCGAAGACGAATTACTCAAACTGCCCAAAGAGCAGCACGCGCCGCTGCGCGCGGCGTTTTTCGCGCCGCTCGCCAAGCGCACGCCGGCCCAGAAGAAGCTGCTGAAAGAGCAGCCCAGCCTGAATATCACGATCGGCTCGCTGTATCTGTTTGACCGGCCGCGGGAAAATGCGTTGTACCGGGCGAAAGCGAAGCGGACGCAGCGCGTCAAGCAACTCGTGACGGGGGTGGCAATCCAAACGATTGCCAGCGCCCCAGTCGCCCAACGGGCGGCGCTCCACGCCCTGCGAACGGCCAACCCCGCGAAGTTCACGCCCGCTCAGCAAGCCTTGGCCAAGGCCTATCCAGTCGTCCTGGTCAGTGCGGACACGCTGGCCAAAGTCGATGCGGCGGCTGCCAAGGAAATCGCCGCGCTCGACCAGGAAGTTGCCAAATGCGAGAGCGAGATTTCGACCCGGGCATTGAGTAAGCTGGCCGAGCAGGCCGCCGAGATTCGCTCCCGCAAGCCGAAGGAAGATTATGTCTCTGCGCTGACCGAGGCGATTGGCAAGGTCCCGACCACGTACTTGTTCTATCGCGGACAGTTTACGCAGCCCAAGCAGGCCGTGGCGCCTGGCGAGCCACGCATTCTGGCGCGGGTGCGGCCGACGGATATTCCGGTTAAGGACGCGCACTTGCCGTCGACCGGCCGGCGGCTGGCGCTGGCGAAGCAATTGACCGATGCCGAGCATCCGCTGGTCAGCCGCGTGTTGGCCAACCGGATTTGGCTGCTGCACTTTGGGCGCGGCATCGTCAATACGCCGGCCGATTTCGGCAAGCTGGGCGAGCGGCCCACGCATCCCGAGTTGCTGGATTGGCTGGCCCGGGAACTCACCGGCGGCGGCTGGCGGCTGAAGCGGATGCACAAAATGATCATGACGTCGGCCGTGTATCGGCAAGCCTCGGCCCGGCGGCCGGAGTTGGAAGCGGTGGATCCCGACAATCGGCTGTTGGGGCGGATGAACGTGCGTCGTGCCGAGGCCGAGGCGATTCGCGATTCGATCCTGGCCGTCAGCGGCAAGTTGAATCTCAAGCAGTTCGGGCCGCCCGTGCCAGTGATGCCCGACAACGTGGGCCAGGTGGTGATCGGCATCGACACTCGCGATTCGGCCGGCCGCCCCAGCGGCAAGGAAGTGTCACTGGGCGACGAGGTTTTTCGCCGCAGCATCTACGTGCAGGTGCGCCGCAGCATGCCGCTGGGCATGCTCGAGACGTTCGACGCCCCCACGATGACCAGTGCGTGTAACTGCGAATCGCGGAGCAATTCGACGGTCGCGCCGCAATCGCTGATTCTGATGAACAGCGAGTTCCTGCTGGAGCAGTCACGGCTATTTGCCGCTCGGCTGATGCGCGAGGCGGCCGGTCCTCC
>DATCFX010001295.1:0-3507 GCA_036509275.1 Pirellulales bacterium
GCTGTACCAGAGCATGGGCGATTACGCCCGGGCCGAGCCGCTCTATCGCCAGGCAGCAGCAGTCACGCTTGAAGGGCTCCAGCAGAGCTTCTTGGGAGAGTCGCAGCGGCAGCAACTGGCTCACGCGGCCAGCGTGCGGCACCGGCTGGATAGTTACCTGGCGCTGGAAGCGCGGCACGGCACTGACGGCCAGCGGGTGTATCCCTTCTGGCTCCAATGGAAGGGGCTCGTGCTGCGGCAGCAATGGCGGCAGCATGCGCTGGTTGATCGGCCGGAGCTGAAGCCCAAGTTCGCCGAACTGGAGCAGGTGACCGCACGGCTGGCCCGGCTGGCCTTGGCCGTGCCGCCGCCGGAAAAGCGAGATGCCATCCGGCAACAGTTGGCCGAGCTGTCCGGCCGGAAGGAACAGATGGAGCGCGAGCTAGCGCACCAGAGCGCCACGTTCGCGGCCGCGGCCCACGCGGCAACAGTCGACGAACTGCAACAGGCCTTGCCGGCCGAAGCGGCGCTGGTGGATTTCGTCGAATACTGGCAGCGGCTCGAGCCGGAAAAGAAAGGCGGCAAACCGGCTTGGAAGCGGCAACTGGCTGCGTTCGTCGTGCGGCATGCTGGCCCGATCCGGCTGCTGAGCCTGGGCGAAAGCGGCCCGGTGGGCGAGGCGATCGACCGTTGGCGTGGAAAGACCGACGGTGATTTCGGCCGGTCGAGCGCGGCCCAAGCGGCGGGAAAATTGCTGCGCGAGCGGGTGTGGCAGCCGGTGGAAACGCTGCTGGCCGGCAGTGACGTAAAAGAAGGTGACGTAAAAGAAGATGGAGCAAAAGAAGTAAAACTCGTGCTCGTTTCGCCCGACGGGCCGCTGGGCCGATTGCCTTTCGATGCCTTGCCCGGCAAGGAGCCGGACCATTATCTGCTGGAAGATTGGCCGCTGGCGGTAATCCCCTCGCCGGCCGCACTGGCCCAGCCGCCGCTAAAGCCCCGGGCGCCGCCGGCGGGCAATCTGCTGGTGCTGGCCGACGTCGATTACAACCTGCTGCCCAGCGCCGGCACGAGCCAGCCGGCCGCTCCGGCCAGCAACGCGTTCGCCGATTTCGACCGCGGGCTGGCGCGCGATGCCGGTCAAGATCCCTGGAAGCCACTGGGTGGCACGCTGGGCGAACTGGCCATGCTCAAGCAGCTCTACGCGGACAGCCACTTCGATCCCGATCGCATCAAAACGCTCGCCAAAGCCGAGGCCACGACCGCCGCGCTGTGCCGTGCGGCCATCGACTACCGCTATCTGCACCTGGCCACGCACGGCTTTTTCGCCAGCCCCAAGTTCCGCTCGGCGCTCGAGCAGCAGTTGGATGGTCCGCGCGGCGGAACCGACAAGCTCGCCACGAGCCAAAGCGTCTCGGGCTATCATCCCGGGCTGCTGTCGGGCCTGGTGCTGGCCGGAGCCAACCACCCGCGAGCGCAGGGCGACAACGGCTACCTCACGGCCGAGGAAGTCGGCACGCTCGACCTGCGCGGCGTGCAGTTGGCCGTGCTGTCGGCCTGCGAGACGGGCTTGGGCAACGTGGCCGGCGGCGAAGGGCTGCTGGGTTTGCAGCGCGCGTTCCAGGCGGCCGGCGCGCGGACCGTGGTGGCCAGCTTATGGAAGGTGCCCGACCAGGCCACGCGTTTGCTGATGGAGCGGTTTTACAAGAACCTGTGGCAGACCACGCCCGGCAAACCGCGGATGACCAAGCTCGAAGCCCTGCGCGAGGCCCAGCTTTGGATGCTGCGCGAGGGAGGCAGTCGTGGGCTGGCGCTGGAGGGAGATCCGCCGAGCGCCGACAAGCGCCTCGCTCCGTATTTTTGGGCCGCCTTCGTGCTGTCGGGCGACTGGAGGTGAGGCAGGGAAATGTTGAAGGAGGAATGCGGAAGGATGAATGGGGGAGGGTGAATGCCAGGCCGTGCGGGCGCTTCCCTCATCCGGCCTTCGGCCACCTTCCCCCAGGGAGAGAAGGGGAGACGCCGATGCGGCCTGCGGCCATTTTGGCCCGGCGATTGAGGCTTCGCGGTTTGGCCGCGTTGTCAAATCATGCGGGCGCGAGTGTCAACCGGCGGCCTTCAACCGGCGAGCTTCAACCGGCGATGTCGGCTTGGGTCCAGGTGCCGTCGACGAGCCGCCAGGCGCGGCCCGTGGGATTGCGATCCTGCAAGAGCAGCGGCAAACGCTGCGGCCGGACGTGGTCGTAGCAGGCCAGCATCGTGAACCGCCGGATCGAGGCCGGAATGCCCACGGCCGTAAAGCCCGGATGGCCGGTCGCCGGGTAGGGGCCGCCGTGATTCATGGCCGGACTTACGGCCACGCCGGTCGGCATTTTGTCGTTCAACAGCCGGCCGGCGCGGACCCGCAACAGTGGCTCGAGCTGGGCATACAATGCGTCGTCGCCGCCGCGGCTGTCGGAATAAATGCAGCCGGTAAGGTTGCCCTCCAACAGCTCGAGCACGGCCGCCGCCTGTCGGGCGTGGGCCACCACCACCACCAGCGACGCATTGCCAAAGGCCTCGTCTTGCAATCCGGCCGGCTGCGACAGAAACTGCTCGCCGGACACGCGCAATAGCGTGTTGGCATAGCGGTAGCCGGGGCCGGCTTGGGCCTGGCCGCCGGTGACGATCGACGCCCCCGCCGCAACCAACCGCTCGACGCCGCCGGCCAGCGACTGCGCCACCCCGCGCGACAAGAGCGGCGCGGTGGGCGCCTTGGCAAATCGTGCGGCAACCGCAGTCAGAAATTGTTCGGCCTGCGGGCCTTCCACCAGCAGCACCAGCCCGGGGTTCGTACACATCTGCCCCGTGCCCAACAGGCAGCTCCCGGTGAACTCATCGGCAATCTTCTCGCCGCGCTCAGCCAGTGCCCCGGGCAGGATGACGACCGGGTTAATGCTGGACAGTTCGAGATAGATGGGTTTGCCGGCGGCGTCGGCGGCCGTTTTGAGGGTCAGGCCTGCCGAACGGCTGCCGGTGTAAGCGGTGGCGCCGACGCGTGGGTCGGCCACGAGCCGGCAGCCGTCGGCGTGGCTCAGCCGATAAATCAGTTGCACGCTGGCCGGCGGCAGGCCGGTTTCGCTGACGGCCTGCTCGGCCTCTTCGGCCAGCAGCCGCGTCGTGCCGGGATGCGACGTGTTGGCCTTGCCGATCACCGGGTTGCCGGCGGCAATCGCCGCCGCAAAGTCGCCGCCGCCGATACTGTTGAAGGCCAGCGGAAAATTGTTCGGCCCGAACACGCACACTGGCCCTAGCGGTGCCAAGCACGAGCGGATATTGAGCTGCGTGTCGATCGTCGCCAGCGGCCACGATTGTTCGCGCACGGCCGCCGCCGCTTGGCGCAGTTGACCGGTGGTGCGCGGCAGTTCGGCCTCGGCCAGCCGCGGGCGAAGGGGATAACCCGTTTCCTGCTGGGCCAGCGTCGCGATTTCGTCGGCCCGCTGCTCGATCCGTTCGGCGTAGTGATCGAGAAAATCGGCCAGCCGCTCGGGCGAC
>DATCFX010001296.1:0-1748 GCA_036509275.1 Pirellulales bacterium
AGGTCAAGCTTGGGGAAGTCGACACCACGCGCGGCCGCGAGGTGTTCATGGGCATGCTCGAGAGCGGCCGCTCCGCCGCCGAGGTGATGCAATCGCTCGGCATTGAGCAGGTAGATGAATCGGCGTTGGTGGATCTCTGCCGCGATCTGGTGGCGGCCAACCCCAAGCTGGTGGCTGATGTGAAAAGCGGCAAGCTGCAAGCCGCCGGTGCCTTTGTCGGGCAAGCCAAGAAGAAAAACCCCAACGTCAATCCGGCGCGGGTCCGCGAGATCTGCATCGAACTGATCGGCCAACTAAGCTAGCCGGGCGACCCTTTCGCGTCGCCACGGCGTGATCTTGCCGGCTCTCGACGCTCGTTGCAGAGTCTCAGCGGCATTCGCCCGCTACCCGTCCTGTTTGGAACGGTTTTCGCACTTGCATGACGCGCGCTTTGATTGCGCGATCGCGGCTCTCTCTTCCAAGGAGTGTTGTGCCATGGGGAAGTTCATACCAGTTGCGGCTTTTGGCATAGTGATTCTGATGGGCGGTCAGGTTTGGGCCCAGTACGGACCGCCGCCGGTGATCGGTCGCCAGGCGGCCGCTGCGGACACCGGCGGGGTGGGCAGTTATGGCGACACGATGGACGCACTGATCGGCAACGGCACCCGCACCCAGTGGGGCATGGCGCGCGGACTCACCGGTGAAGCGACACTCGGCAGCGGGATCAACGGATACAGTGCGATGGGCCTGGGGGGCCACGGCCAGACCACCGGCGCGGCCCAAATCTTGCCCTATTACAGCCTCGGCGGAGAAGCCGGCGCCGTCAATTACGGCAGCGAGCAGTTCGGGCTGGGCGCCACGCCCGGCTTTGGCAGGATCTGGTCGGGACCCAATGCCTATGGTGGCACGACGCTGGGCTACGGCAGCCTGGCCGCGTGGCCCAGTTCCTACGCTGCGCAAAGCATGCCGCAGCGGGGCATTCCCGCTGAACAACTACGCGGACTCATTCGTGTGACGCCCACGCCCTATGCGCCTCCGGGCAATCCGGGCTTCGTCGATCCGGGCGTCGCCGGACGGGCGAACGAATACACGTACGGTACCACGCGGCCCGCGGGCGCCTCGAATCCGCCCGCACCGCGGCAAACGCTCACTGGCAGCCGCAGCGCGTATCCGCCTGCGGTCCCACAGCCGCCGAAATAGTCGGGGCGTGCCGAAATCGAGCGGCCATCCAGGAATTCACTCCTGCGATGGCCGTTTGCTTGCGCCGGCCCATCCACGCTGGATAGGCAGGCTGCCAAACATGGGGCGGGGGTTTTCTTTTTGGAGATTTTGCCCCTATTCGGTCGCGCGGTGACAGAGAGCGTGTCACCGGGCGTCGTTATTGTTCCGCCGCTTTGATCCACTGTCATCTTTTGACCTCTGGAGTGCGGCGATGTTACATTCGCAGACCGATTCGACCGAAAAGCCCCCGCTTTCGCTGGCGATCATGGACCGCCAGCAACTCACGCGCGATTGCCTGGCGCGGCTTTTGAGCCAGGCCTTGGGCTTAGCCGTAGTGGGCAGTTGCGAGAGCGTCGCAGCCCTGGAAAAAATCGTGGCCCAGCGGCATCCCAACGTGGCCCTGGTGGCGCTGCACTCCGAGGAGAACGTCGAGTTGGCCGTTGCCGGCCTGGTGGCCCGGCTGGAGCGCACGCGCCTGCTGCTCTTGGCCGAACGTTATTCGCCCGAACTCGAACGACGCTGCAGCCAGTCCGGAGCGGCCGGCTGCG
>DATCFX010001297.1:0-7540 GCA_036509275.1 Pirellulales bacterium
TGCCGGCATCGAGCCGGCCCCTGGTCTGGGTAAAGTAGCGGGACCCGCGGCGCCGATCGTCGCCAAGGCGGTTGTCGTGCATCCGGCCGCCGGCCAATCGCTGGCAGCGGCCTGGAATGAGCACTTCGCCGCGCATGTCGACGACGAACCACAAGCCGCCCAGGCTCACGACGGCGCCGTGCGCGACGCGGCCCGCCGGCAGATGAAGGCCGGCCGCTACGACGAGACGATTGCCATGATCGGCGCGGCGCTGCGCAACAAGCAGGGCCAACCGTGGATGTACGAAGCGCTGGGACTGGCCATGCAGGCGGGTGGCGCCTTGCCGTCGGACATCGAACGGGCACTTATGTCGGCCGTCGATTTCAGCACCCGGCCGGAAGATTTGATGCAGGTGGCGCAGTACATGGCACGTGCCATGTCGGGCAATCGCCGGATCGAGCAGCGGGCCTTGGACCTGTTTCACCAGGCGGCCAAGCTGGCCCCGTCGCGGCCCGAACCCTACATCCAGGGACTCTACCTGGCGCAGCAGCTCAACGACTTGGAAGGCATTCAATGGTCGACCGTCGGCATTCTGCAGCAGGGCTGGCCGCATGAGCATGCCGAGATCCCCAAGCTGGCCAAGCGCGTGGCCGATGCCACGCTCGAACAACTCAAGTCGGAACACCGCCAGGCGGAAGCCAAGTCCTTCAAAGCGGCACTGGACAACGCGCAGATCCGAGATTGCGTAGTCGTCGTGTCGTGGACCGGTGACGCCGACATCGATCTACTGGTGGAAGAGCCGTCGGGCACGGTTTGCTCATTCCGCAACCCGCGCAGCACGGGCGGTGGCGTGATGCTGGGCGATACGTTTTCCGGCTCCGAACAACAGACATCCAAGCTGCTTTCGGAAGTTTACGTCTGCCCGCAGGGCTTCAATGGCCTCTACAAAATGCTGCTGCGGCGCGTGTGGGGCAAGCCCACGGTGGACAAGGTGACGGTCGACTTCTACCTGCATCGCGGCTCGCCCAAAGAAAAGCATTTTCGCCGGCAGATCAGCTTGGCGAACGGCGCCAAAGACGGCGAAACGTCGCTGGCTTTCGAGTTGCAAAACGGCCGCCGGCAAGAGCCGCTTGAGCAGGAGCAGGTGGCCAACGCGGTATCCAACCAGTTGGCCGTCGGCAAGGCAATTCTGGCGCAGCAGCTCAACCAACTCGGGAGCGCGGGCGCGCTGGGGAGCTTCTTGGGCGGCGGATATGGCTACGGCGGGGGTTTAGGGATGCTGCGTGGCAGGGTCGGCTACCAGCCCCTGATCATCACCTTGCCCGTAGGTGCCAACTATAGGGCCACGGTCGTGGTCTCGGCCGACCGGCGCTATGTGCGCTGCACCACGCAGCCGTTCTTCTCGACGATTCCAGTAGTCAACACGTTCAACTACGCGAGCGGAGCCAGCGGCACCAGCGGCGGAGCCAGCGGCGGCGGCGGTGTCGGCGGCGGCGGCGGCACCTAAAGGAATGCGGAACAGCGATTCCTCATGCATTCATCGCACCAGGCCGGGCGTAACGTCCAGGTCCAACGCTTCGATCAGCCCGGCGCGCCAGCGCTCGACGGCAATCGCGCCCATCACGGCATTGTCGGTACATAGTTGCCGCGGGGCGATGTACAGGCGGAAGGCATGCTGCTGGGCGGCCTGCTGGAATCGCTCGGCCAGTCGGGCGTTGGCGGCCACTCCCCCGCCGATGGCCAACACGGACAGGCCGGTGGACTCCAGTGCGTGCCGGCATTTGCCGACCAGCACGTCGACCACCGCTTCTTGAAAGCTTGCGGCCAGATCGGCCACCAGTTCTGGCGCGAGTCGCTCGGGTGGCTCGAGACCGGGCGGAGCGATGGTATAGCGCACGGCCGTCTTCAGGCCGCTGAAGCTGAATGCCAGCCGCTGCCGGTCGTGGATGAACGAGCGCGGGAAGCGGAAGGCCTGGGCGTTGCCGGCCCGGGCCGCCTGCTCGATCGCCGGGCCGCCGGGATAGGGCAGACCGAGCATGCTAGCCACCTTGTCAAACGATTCGCCGGCGGCATCGTCGATCGTTCCGCCCAAAAGCCGCCAATCGAGCGGACCGCGGCAGTGGTACAAGCTCGTATGCCCGCCGCTGGCCACGAGCCCGACGCAGGGAAACACTTCCTCGCCGTAGGCCAATCGGCAGGCATAGAGATGCGCCTGCAAGTGATCCACCGCGACCAGCGGAACCTGCCAGGCGACGCACAGCGCCTTGGCAGCCGCCAACCCCACGAGCAGCGAGCCGGCCAGCCCTGGCCTGGTGGCCACCGCCACGCAGCCGATCTGTTCGGGCCGCACCGATGCGCGGCGCAGTGCCTCGTCGATCACCGGCAAGATCCGCTCCACATGCGCGCGCGCGGCTAGCTCGGGCACGACGCCGCCGAAGCGACGGTGCAACTCGTCCTGCGAAGCCACCGACGAGCCCAGCACGTGCAGTCGCTCGTCGATCACGGCGGCCGCCGTTTCGTCGCACGTCGTTTCCAGCGTGAGGAACAGCACGCCGCCAGCGGAAGGCGAAGTTTCACCCATCGGGCGTCACTTGCGCGCCAGTTCGCCGTTCAGGTATTCGAGTGCCTTGTCGAGTTGGCGGTCGACGGCCGGTTTGTCGGTCTTGGCGGCGACTTTGGTTGGCGTGGCTTTGGCAGCCGTGGCTTTGGCTGGCGCCGACTTGTCGGCGGCCGGCTGTTTATCGTTGGCCGACGGCGCTACCTGCTGTTTGAGCTGACCTGCACGGTCGGCCAAGGCAGCCTTGGCATGACTGACTTCGAGAATGTCGCGGTCGCGGCGATTGCGCATGAGCTGGTACTGTTCCGCTTCGCTCAGCTTGACGTCGTAGCCCTTGTCGGGCATCACGCCCCATTCGTCGGTGTCCTTGGCGTCGGGGAAGCGATGGATGTTATGACCGCTGGGCCGCCAGTAGCTGGCCGTGGTCAGCTTCAAGGCACTGTGCCCGTCTTCCAGTTCGATCACGTTTTGCACGCTGCCTTTGCCCCAGGTGCGCTCACCGATGACCACGGCCCGATGATGATCTTGCAGGCAGGCCGCCACGATTTCGCTGGCGCTGGCGCTGGAATGATTCACCAGCACGACCATGGGAAAGCCTTCGTAAGTGCCGGGCTGTTTGGCCGTGACGACGCGGGGCACCGCGTTGCGGCCCTTGGTGCTGACAATCACTCCCTCGGAGATGAACAGGTCGGAGATATCGGTCGCCGACTTGAGCAGCCCGCCCGGATTGTTGCGCAGATCGAGCACCAGTCCCCGCAGATGCTCTTTTTCGAGTTGCTGCAAGGCACGCTCCAGATCGTGGGCCGTTTCGCGGCTGAAGGCCGAAATGCGGATGTAGCCGATCTTGCGTTCGTGGTCGAGCATGAAGTCCCAGGAATCGTCGTCGTTGCGGCGTTCGCCGCGCACCGTGTCCAGTTGGATGATTTCGCGCTCGAGGGTCACGGTTTCGCGCTTGCCGCCATAACGGTGGACGACCGTGAGCGTGACCTTCGTGCCCGCCTCGCCCTTGAGCCGCTTCACGGCTTCGTCCAGCGTGATCTTCTCGGTGCTCTTGCCGTCGATGGACACGATGGCGTCGCCGGCCTGCAAGCCGGCCTCGTAGGCCGGACTGCCGACCAGAGGGCTGAGGATTTTGAGTTGCCCGCCGTCCATCACGATGTGAATGCCGATGCCGCCAAACTGGCCGTCGACGCTCGTGTTGAAGCGGCTCAGCTCGTTGGGGCTGATGTAATTGGAGTACGGATCGAGCTTATCGAGCACGCCGCGGATGGCCGCTTCCATCAGCTCGCGCCGATCGACGTCTTTGACGTAGTTCTGCTCCACCTGGTACATCGTGTCGGCGAAGACCTTGTAGAGTTCGTAATACTCGGCGTCCGACCGCCTTTTGGCCGCGTCGGCTTTCGTGTCTTTGGCCGGTGATTGGGCTTCCTTCGAGTCCGGAGCTGCCACAATCGCCACGGGCGGCAAAGCCTGCGCCAAGGCAACGAGCGAGGCCAACCATAACGAGGCTCGGAAGATTCGCGACATCGAGCAAACTCCGCGCAAAGAACTGGGGATGAGATCAAGCGGACCAGCCGGGCCCTGGAAAATCAGGCAGAAAGCTGGCACGCCGCGGCGGGTAGTAGCTAACACTGGCCGGAAACGCAAAACCGAATCCTGGCAGCGGTTTGCGAAAAGAAAATCGACCGCTTCAGCATCGATTATAGGCCGCTGGCGGATTTCCGGCAAGACAGGCACAATGCGCTTACTGCCTGGCCGGGGACACGCTCAACCGCTGGCTGTCTGGGCGACGGGATGAACCTCGGCCGCCGGGCGTTGCGCTTGCGGCGCGGTTTTGACCCAGCAGCGCAGCACCTCGGCGACGCTCCACGCCTGCGCCACGCAGCCGCGCGGCTGGTAGGGCGCTTCGGCATCGAAGATTTCGCTGATCGAACCGACACAGGCCTCGCCGAGATGGGCCTCGAATCCACTCAAAAACTCGCGCGCCGTGTCACGCCGGTCAGGGTGTACTTTGAGCCACGCATCGATGAACGGGCCGATCAGCCAACCCCAGACCGTGCCCTGGTGATAGGCCGCGTCCCGTGCCCGCAGGTCGCCGTCGTAGCGCGGTTTGTAGTCCGGATCGCCCGGAGCGAGGCTCCGCAAGCCCATCGGCGTGAGCAGCCGCTCGGTCACCACATGCAACACGCTTTGCCAGCGCGGCCGGGCGAGCACGGGATGATCGAGCGAAATCGCCAGCACTTGGTTGGGGCGCAAGGCGTGGTCGTCGCCGCCTTGCTCGGTGTCGACCACGTCGTACAGGTATTGGCCCTCAGCGTACCAAAACCGCTCGTTGAACGATTGCTGGGTTCGATCGGCCGCTTTTCCGTACTCCACCGCGCGGGGCGCATCGCCGGCCGCTTCGTGCCAGTGCTGCATCAGCCGCAGGGCGTTGTACCACAGGGCGTTGATCTCCACCGCCTTGCCGCGCCGCGGCGTCACGACCCAATCGCCCACCTTGGCATCCATCCAGGTGAGCTGATAGCCGGCTTGACCCTGCGACAGCAATCCGTCTGCCGGATCGACATGGATATTGAAACGCGTGCCGCGCTGATGATGGTCGACGATGTCGCGGAGCACCGGCAACAGCAGTTTCAGCGTGGCCCGATCGCCGGTGCGCTCGACGTAGCGGTGCAGGGCGTGAAAGTACCAGAGCGTGGCATCGGCCGTGTGATACAGGCCCTCGTGCTCGCCCTCGGGAAACAGGTTGGGGATCAAGCCGTCGCGTACGTAGGAGGCATAATTCCGCAGGATGTAGCCGGCCTCGCTGCGCCGCCCGCTATCGAGCGTCAGCCCTTCCAGGCTGATCATCGTGTCGCGGCCCCAATCGGTAAACCAATGGTAGCCGGCGATGATCGCCCGCAACTCATCACCAGCGGCATGTGCCCGGGCGGCGTCGGCCACGCGCGTGGCCGGACGGATGATGAACTGATCGGCGGCCAGCACCCACTCGCCGCCCAGGCCGTCGCGGGCAGCCTCGGGCGCCTGGTCCAGCAGCCGCTGCCGCCGCTCGCACTCGGCGCGGTAGGCGTCCGCCGGGCCGATGGCCAGCATCGTGTCCCAACTCTCGGTGCTGGCCAGCAGTGTCGCCTGGTCGCCCAACTGCAGGTCGGTGCGAAAATAGCCCGGGCTCCAGACCGAGCCGTGGGCCTCGTAGCCGCGGCTCTGTTCGATGCGATACAGCACCTCGCGCGTGCGGCCGCGTTCGAGAATCAGTTCCGACCGCTGGGCGCACATTTGCAGCCGCAGCGGCGGAAATTCGGGTTCGCTGACCTCGATGCCGCGCGTGCTGCTCGTGACCTTGTACTCGGGCGTGGGCTTGACGGCGACGCGCGATTCGTGCGGGCGAAAATGTACCGACGGGCGAATCCGCAGCCGCAGGCTGCCGCCGCCTTCGAGCACCCGATACGATTGCAGCGCCGTGTTTTGCCCGTGCGGAAGCAGGATGCGTTTCTCGATCAGAAATCCACCAGCCCGATAGCGCCAGACGGGCAGCCCCATCTCCAGCCGGAACGAGGCCAGGGTGGCCACGCCGTGCAATTCGATCGTGCCATCGGCCAACGCGTGGCCCCCCAAGGGCACGACCGTGCCGTCGGGCAAGCGCAGCTCTTCGGACACATGGTTGAGCATCACCGTCCGGCCAAAGGGGGCCGGCAGCGCGGCAATCAGCACCCCGTGGTAGCGGCGCGTGGCAATGCCGGCAATCGAACCCGACGCGTAACCGCCCAGGCCGTTGGTCACCAACCACTCGCGGCTCATCAGAAATTCGGCGTCACGCTGCTGCGTATCTTCCCACAGCAAGCGGTTGAAAATATGGTCGTTCTGGCTGCCCAGTCCATCGTCGTTGACCAGCGGCATACAGTCCTCGAAGAGTCGGAGTGGCAAGCGTGGGTACCGTCCGGCGACCGCCACGAATTCACCGCGTAACAAAAAAAGCCCTCATGGGCTGACGGGCCACACAAGAGCCAAGCGGTCGACGCGACCGGCATCAGCCGGTTGCTGAGGATCTTAAGGCACGCCCCCAGCGAGTCAAGCACAGCGGGGGCGATCCAGCGTACCTCGCAACGCCCGCCCTTGGCTTGAATCGGAAAATCCGACGCAATTTTTCCGGTCGATCCTTATTCGTCGTCGGCCAGCGAAATCAGCGTTGCACCCTCGACCCGATACCACGCCTCGTCGCCGGATTCACCAGACTCGACGCACAGGAAATGCTCCTGCGTTTCTACATCCTGATACAGCCGCACCCCCACGCCGGTAAAAACGTCCGACCATTCGGTCGGCGTGCCGCAACGGCTTTCATAGACTAATTGCCCGAGGAAGCAATAGTTGTGGCCGCGAACGTTTCGTATGGTATTCATGGGCAAACCCGCCGCGTGTGAGTGACAATGGGCGCCTAAGGATCGAACGAAAAATAACTTCCGTTTTTGCCGGCCCCTCTCCCTGCCCTCTCCCGCAAGGGCGAGGGGTTTGCGGAGAAGTTATTTTTCGTTCGATCCTAATGGCAGTATAGGAACCGGTGTGGCCCGAGAGTTGCCCAGCCCGGGGGGCAGGTTGGCGGCAAAATCAGGTGCTTCAGGGAGATTGCATGGATACGGATGAATGGGGAATCGCACGGCGCTATTGCGACGCGGAGAACCACTGGCATGAGACGTCCGACGAGACCCGTCGGCGAGTGCTGGAAGCCATGAGTGTCGGCCCGGACGACCGGCCGCAAACCGACGATTGTGTCCGACTGATGCATCCCGGCGAGCAGCCGGTGCTGGGTTCGGGCAAGGTAACGCTCGAGGACGGCACCACGCTCGCCATTGGCGACCGGCTGCCGCCAGACATGCCGCTGGGCTATCACCGCTTCGTACCCGACGGCGGCGAGCGGCCGGTGCTGCTGATCGTTTCGCCGGGAAAATGCCGGCTGCCGCCGGCAGGCGGCCATTGGTGCTGGGCCGCGCAGTTATATGCAGCGCGATC
>DATCFX010001298.1:0-1125 GCA_036509275.1 Pirellulales bacterium
CCCGGCCGATTTCGCCGCCGCACGCGCACACGGCCGCGTTGTTCGCCATGTTCTGCGACTTGAACGGGGCGACGCGATAGCCGTCCTGCCGAAACATGCGGCACAGCGCCGTGGCCAGCACGCTCTTGCCGACGTGCGAACCGGTGCCCTGCACCATGATGGCCTTAGCACGCCGCATGGACGGCCTCCGTCAGGGCTTCGACCAGCCGCTGGTTTTCGCTTCGCTTGCGCACCGCAACGCGGAGAAACGCATCGGGCTCGAGCCCGGTAAAGTTGTCGCCCAAGCGCACGGCGATGCCACGCTGGTGCAGCCGCTGGGCGACAGCCCGCGCGCCGGCTACGCGCAACAGCAGGAAGTTCGCCGCCGAAGAAAAGACTTTGATGCCGGCGATGGATTTTAATTGGGCCGTCAATTCTTCGCGCCGCGCGCGGACGAAGCGGCGCGTAAACTCCTGATAATCCGTCTCGGCCAGCATCGCCTGGCCAGCCGACTGCGCCAGTCGGCTGACCGACCAGGCCGGCTGCCGGGCACGCTGGGCCGCCACGTCGCCCACCAGGTATCCCAGCCGCAGCCCGGGGCAAGCGAACAGCTTGGTGAACGAGCGGACTACGAGCGTCCGCGGCCGGCCAATGACGCTGGCCGGCTGCTCGACAAAGTCCATATATGTCTCATCCACCAGCAACATGCAGTCCAGTTCGGGCACTGCGGAGAGCACGCCGCTGGGGCTGGCCGGATTGCCCAGCACCAGCAGATCGTCTGGCCCAAGCGGTTGCGAGCCGAGATCGAGTTGATCGAGCGGCCAGCGGAAGTCGTCGGCTTCCCGGGCCGCGAGCGTGACGACTTCGTGACCCCAGGCCCGGGCCGCGTCCTCGTATTCGGTGAAGGCGGGCGCCAGCACGACGACGCGGCGCGGCGCGAGCGAGGCCATCACCAGTTCGATCGCTTCGCAGGCCCCGTTGGTGACCAGTACCGATGCGGGATCGATCGCATGACGCTCGGCCAGCGCGCGGCACAACGTTGCCGAACCCGGCTCCGGATAGCGGAGCACGTGGTCGGGCGAGAGCGCGGCTGCCAGCGAGTCGGGCGGCCCCAGCGGATTGAGGTTCATGCTGAAATCGAGCACG
>DATCFX010001299.1:0-4303 GCA_036509275.1 Pirellulales bacterium
TTGCGCTTGGACTCGGGCTCTACGCTTGGTTTCCCAGGCTGAAGCACCTTGCTCGAAGAAACCAATTGGCGATTCCCATGAGCATCGTCTTCATCGCCCTGAGTATCCTGCCCGGGCTGGGGCGAGCGACAATGGCCCTGCGAACGACTCCCAAAGCGTCGATGAACATCTACGATCAGCAGGTGCAAATGGCCCGGTTCGTCGCTGAGTTTTATCCCAACTCCTGCGTCGCGCTGAACGACATCGGAGCGGTAGCCTACTTCGCGAGCCCGCGAATACTCGATTTGCAGGGCCTGGCAACGGTGGATGCATTGCGCGTGCTTCGCGCGGGCGAACAATCAACGGACCGCTTGGAGCAGTTCTGCCGCGATTACCACGTGCAGATCGCGATTGTCTATCCTGCGGTACTCCGCCAATGGGGCGGTCCCCCGGCGACCTGGCAGCTTGCAGGGGCGTGGACGATTTCGGACAACGTGATTTGCGCTGACAACACGGTCCATTTCTACGCGGTCGCACCGGGCGAGGGCCCTCGTCTTCGCGACCGTTTGCGCCAGTTCGAAAGCCGGCTGCCGCCGACGGTTCAAGCTCGGATTGGCAACGCGGCCAACCTTGACAACTAGGTCGGACTCTCTGCGGTAGGCAGCGCCTTCGTGTGCTGGACCGACGAATCGATTTATACTCGCTCGGCGCCGGCTCCGCCGCAGGCGCGAGCCATCCACGCTCGGTCGTCGTCGTTCGTCTCGTCCAGAACGAGCACGCACAACAAGATCAAGTAGCAAGGCAAGAGCACGCGCAGTTCGAAGATGATGCCGAACACGCCGGTGACCAGGAAGCAGCCGAGGCAGCCCAGCAACAGGCCGCGTTGCCGGATCGAGAAGCATCCGCGGAAGTTACAGAGCATCAACGTCAGCGGAGCGAGCATCGCAACCATGATGGCCATTGGACCATACGGCAACAGGGCGCGTCGCCAGTGCTCGATGACTTCCAACACGCCGAGCTGCTGGTGGAGAGCGGGTCCGTGGAAGCAGCGGCGCGTGATGGTGACGGTGATAAAAGCCAGCGCGACATAGCATCCGCCGATGGCGAATCCCTTCCACGCTGCTGGCGAAAATCGATACCGCGCCAGGGACAGGCCGATCACGATCAATCCGGAAAAGGC
Organism: Pirellulales bacterium; assembly: GCA_036509275.1. Classification (GTDB taxonomy): domain Bacteria; phylum Planctomycetota; class Planctomycetia; order Pirellulales; family PNKZ01; genus DATATB01. The sequence continues at coordinate 1,160 of DATCFX010001299.1, forward strand.
CGAAGATTCGCGGTTGAAGCTGCCTAGCACCGTCATCGCGGCGAGCCAGCCGTAGCGGCCCCGCAGGGCCAGCCAAACAAACAAGGCGATAAAGGCCAGATCCAGAAAATCGGAAGGACGCTCAAACGGATAGCCGCAGACGGTCCATAGATAGCCGTATCCTAACAACACACAGCCGATCGTGGCCCGAAACCAGCTCCCGCTGATCGATTGCATGCAGGCGAAGGCGACGGCGAAACCCACCAGGGCCGTCAGCAATCGGACCGCCTTCCAAACATTGACGTCGCTCGTCGAGGCGGGCGCGACGGCCCGCCCGGCCGCCAGGAGAATCGGGAAGATCAAGCGGTTCTGAAATTCGGGCACGCTCGGCTTGCCTTGGAGCGTGCCCAGCGTCTCGACGATGATGACCGGCGCGCTCTCCGCTCGTAAGCGGTACGAAAATTGGGCACTGATGAACGCAGTACACAGTACCACGGCAACTGCAAACACCTTCTCGCGGCGTGTCCCTGGCCTGCCAGACATCGTGGCGCACTCCTGGACGGTAGCTTGGCCTGCCATGACAGCCCCTTGCGCATCGGGAAATCGGCTTTAGAAGATTGCATCACAGCGAGAGCCGCTTGAAAAGGCGCTCCGGCAACGCCCGGATGACGGCCATGATCGGCCGCCAAAACCAGGGCGTATAGAGCACGTCCTGCTGCCGGCGCAGGGCCCGATCGATGTCGCGGGCGACGCGCTCGGGCGTGGCTACCAACCGCGACGGTTTGAGTTTGCCCCGCGTCATGGCCGTGTCGACAAAGCCGGGCTTGATCGTGAGCACGTGTACGCCGCTGGCATGCAGTCGGTTGCGCAGCCCATCGAGATACGTGGACAGCGCGGCTTTCGCGGCACCGTAGATGTAATTGCTCGCGCGTCCGCGATCGCCGGCCACCGAGGAGATGGCGGCCAGAAAGCCTTGCCGCCGCGCGGCGAGCGTTTCGGCCGCCAGCGTCTCTGCGGCCATATTCAGCACGGAAACGACCGACTGAAAGTTGATGCCGAAGGTCCGCTCCACCTCGCCGAAGTTGCTTTGGGCTTCGGCTTGCGAAGGCAAGTATCCATGGCACACGACCACGCCGTCGATCGCATCCTCAAAATGCGTCTGGCAGCGCTGCCAGAAGGCCGGATGATCGTCGAACTCGAGCGCCTCGAAACGCTCGGTCGCGACGCTGGCCGCGTAGCGGACACGCAGGTCGGCGGCCAGCGCTTCGAGTTCTTGCTTGTCACGGCCGGCCAGCAGCAAGCGGCAATGCCGCCTGGCCAGCACGTCGGCCAGTGCCCGGGCAATGCCCGAGGTCGCTCCCACGATGACCACGTTCTCGCTCACGATGCCTCGACAATTCCCAGACGCCGCGCTTGCGATGAGACGAAGCGCCGGCCTGGATCATATTGGTTTTTAAGCTGCTGAAACTCGCCCAGCCGCGGATACATCGCGGCGAAGCTCTCGCGGTCGGTCATCGAGTCCTTGGCCAGGTACAGCCGCCCGCCGTGACGCAGCAGAATCTGGTCGAGGCGGGCACAGAGCTTCACGAGCCGCTCGCCGACATTCGGCAAGTCGAGTGCCAAAGTATGGCCGGGATACAAATAGGACAACACCCCCGGCGTGGCCGGGCCGCTGGTTTTCAGCACGGCCAGAAACGAGCCGAGCCCCGCCTCGCCGATTTCGCCGAGCAACTCGGCCATGCCCCGGCGCGAAGTCTCGGGCGGCAGCAGGGCCTGGTACTGCGCAAAGCCCCGCCGGCCGTAAATCCGGTTCCAATGCAACAGGCTGTCCAAGGGATAGAAAAAAGAGTCGAAATCCACCAGCCGCTCGCAATCGCCGTGCGACCGGTAGTACAACTCGTTGAACAGCCAGACGCTGCCGCGATTCAACAGGCCGCCAGGCAACTGGCACGGGACCGACAGCACCCGCTTGGTTGGCAGACGCAGCGCTGCGGCCCGCAGCCGGCCGGGCAAATCCTCGACCGCCGCGCTGTTGGCCAGCATCAACACCGAGCGACCCAGCCGCGGTCCGCGGGCCAGGCAGTCGATCCAGGCGACGGAATAGGCATACCGCGAGTTCGTCGACTCCAGCACTTCCAGCGTCTGATCCAGATCGCGGCAGCGGCGGTATTGCACGCGGCAATAAGCCGAAGGGACGCGGGCCAGTTTGACGCAGGCGCGCACGATGATGCCCGTCAGTCCCATGCCGCCGACGGTGGCCCAGAACAGCGGCCCGTTCTCGCTGGGCGAGCAGCGAAGCGTTTCGCCGCTGGCCAGCAGCAGGTCGAGCCACTGGACGAAATTGCCCAGCGAACCGACGGCATGATGGTTCTTGCCGTGTACGTCGGCGGCGATGGCCCCGCCGATCGTGACGAACTTGGTCCCCGGCGTCACCGGCGGAAACCAGCCGCGCGGCAGCAAGCACTCGATGATTTCGGCCAGCGAAACGCCCGCCTCGCACTCCAACTCGCCGGTTTGCTCGTCGAAGGTCCGAAAACGGTTCAGCCGGGTCTGCACGATCACGCCGCCCGAGCGGTTCAGGGCCGAATCGCCATAGGCACGGCCCAAGCCGCGGGCAATCTGGTCGCGCACGCTCGCGTCGGCCACGAGCTCGGGCAACTGAGCGAGCTTTTCGGGCATCGTCACCAGGCAAGGCTCGCACGGATGGTTTCCCCAGCCGCTGAGCATTTTCAACTGCAATGCCATAGGTCGTTCGCCGCGTGCCAGGACCAGCGGAGCGCGGTCCGTGGGCCGCCCCTTGATTGCCGCCGCTACGCCGGCCAGGCGGCCAGCAGCGTCAACAGTGCCGAAATGGCCCCAATGGCCAGGCTCACCCGGTCCTTGAACGCGAACACCAGCGGGTCGTCGCTCAGCACGCGGCGCTTGGCGAGAATCCAGAAACGGTTGACCCAGTACAAAAACAACGGGCAGATCAGCCACAGCGCCCAGGGGTGCGGATACAACCGCTTCACCGAGTCGCCCTGAATATACAGGGCCAGCACCAGCACGGCCATGTAGCCGCTGGTCGGCCCGACGCTTTCGAGCAAACCCAAGTCGCTGACCTGGTAGCCGCGGCCGCGTGATGAAACCGTGCCGTTTTCCAGGCGCGAGAGTTCGATGTACCGC
>DATCFX010001300.1:0-3182 GCA_036509275.1 Pirellulales bacterium
TGCTGAACCTGGACGAAACCGTGACCAAGGGTTGAGCCATGAATCCCCAAGACGCCTACCGCCTGCTGCTCACCCGCCGCCAACTCTTCGGCCGCACGGCAGCCGGCATCGGCACCGCCGCGCTGGCCTCGCTCTTGAACCCGCAACTGCTGGCCGCCGCCACGAGCCCCCAGGGACCAGCCACCGGCGGCCACGGCACGCTCAAGCAGTTTCATCTGCCGCCCAAAGCCAAACGCGTGATTTACCTGCACATGGCCGGCGGGCCGTCGCATATCGATCTGCTGGATTACAAGCCGCAGCTCCAGAAGTTCCACGGCCAGGAGCTGCCGGCCAGTGTCCGCATGGGACAGCGCATCACCGGCATGACCTCGGGGCAAAAGTCCTTCCCCTGCGTTGCGCCGATGTTCAAGTTCGCCCAGCACGGCCGCTGCGGGGCCTGGATGAGCGAGTTGCTGCCGCACACGTCGCGCATCGTCGACGACATTGCGATCGTCAAATCGATGCATACCGAGGCCATCAATCACGACCCGGCTATCACCTACATTCAAACCGGCAGCCAGCAGCCCGGCCGCCCCAGCCTGGGTGCGTGGCTCAGTTATGGGCTGGGCAGCGAGAACTCGAACCTGCCGGCCTACGTGGTGATGATTTCGCTGGCCAGCAACGGGGCCAACGACCAGCCGCTGTTCTCGCGGCTGTGGGGCAGCGGCTTCTTGCCCTCGCGGCACCAGGGCGTGCGCTTCCGCTCGGGCGAGAGCCCCGTGCTGTATCTGCACGATCCGCCGGGCGTCGAGCGCGACACGCGCCGCGAAATGCTCGACGGCCTGGGCGATCTGAACCGCCTGGCCGCCCGCGCGCTGGGCGACCCCGAGATTCAGACCCGCATCGCGCAGTATGAAATGGCTTACCGCATGCAGACCTCGGTGCCCGAACTCATGGAGCTGTCGGGCGAAACGCGGCAGACGCTGGCCATGTACGGGCTGGACGAGTCGGGCGCCGGCGGCACGTACGCCCGCAACTGCCTGCTGGCGCGGCGGCTGGCCGAGCGGGGCGTGCGGTTCATTCAGCTCTACCATCGCGGCTGGGACCAGCACGGCAATTTGCCCAAGCAGATTCGCGTGCAATGCGGCGACACGGATCGGGCCACGGCGGCGCTGGTGCAAGATCTCAAGCAGCGCGGCATGCTGGACGAGACGCTCGTGGTCTGGGGGGGCGAGTTCGGCCGCACGGTCTACAGCCAGGGCACGCTCTCGAAGGACAACTACGGCCGCGATCACCACGGTCGCTGCTTTAGCATGTGGCTGGCCGGCGGCGGCATTCAAGGCGGCATCTCGCACGGCCAGACCGACGACCACTGCTACAACATCGTCCGCGACGGCGTCCACGTACACGACCTCAACGCCACGATCCTGCACTGCTTGGGCATCGACCACACCCGGCTCACGTACCGCTTTCAAGGCCGGGATTTCCGCCTCACCGATGTCGAAGGCCAGGCCGTGCGGCAACTGCTGGCCAGTTGACCAGCGTGTCCCACCGGATCCCCGTGCCTGGCCACGGGCGTCAAATCCCATAGATGGCCGGCGGACTGCGGTCCGGGGGGCCATACCTCGCCGATCCGCGAGCCCAGCGGTTTGCACGCGGCGCTGCGGTTTTTTATGATTCGGACTGTCCGGGGCCTTTTATCAGTTCTCACCATCGGTCGATTTTCCCATGCCCACCAAAGGCGAAGCGTTTGCCGGCTTGTCCGTGGCCTTGACCACCCCGTTTCGCAACGGCGAGTTGGATCAGGCGGCGCTGGCCAGCCAGGTTGAGTTCCAGATCCAGGCCGGCACGCATTGTCTCTGCCCGGTCGGCACCACGGGCGAATCGCCCACGCTCTCGCACGACGAGCACGAGCGGATCATTGCCGACGTGGTGCAATTGTCCGCCGGCCGCATCAAGGTGATGCCCGGCACGGGCTCCAACAGCACGCGCGAGGCCCTGCGGCTCACCAAGTGGGCGGCCAAGGCCGGAGCCGATGCCGCACTGCTCGTGGCGCCGTATTACAATAAGCCGACGCAAGAAGGCTTTTATCAGCACTTCAAAGCGGTGGCCGAAGCCGTCGACATTCCCATTTGCGTCTACAACATTCCCGGCCGCACGGGCAAGAATATCGAGCCGGAGACGATCGCCCGCCTGGCCGAGTTGCCGAACATTGCGTTGGTCAAGGAAGCGACCGGCTCGATGGACCAGGCGTCGCAGATTCTGGCGCTCACGAATCTGACGGTACTCAGCGGCGACGACAGCCTGACGCTGCCGCTGTTGGCGATCGGCGGCCGCGGCGTGATCTCGGTCGTCGGCAACATCGTGCCGCAGGATGTGCTGGCGCTGCTCAAGGCTTTTGAGAGCGGCAACCTGGCCGAAGCTCAGCGCTGGCATCGCCAGCTCTTCCCGCTCTGCCGCGACATGCTGGGCCTGTCGACCAACCCGATTCCGGTCAAGGCCGCCATGAAGCTGCTGGGGCGCGACACCGGCGAACTGCGAATGCCCATGACGTCGCTCTCATCCAGCGAAGAAGCCCGGCTCCGCTCCACGCTAGCCGGCTACGGGCTGCTGTAATGCCTCTAAGACGAATCGCCTTCCATTCATCATTCAGCATTCATCCTTCCGCATTTCTCCATTTTCCGCCTCATTCCAGCTCATCTTCCGACCATAGCCGGTACACCTGGCCGTCAGTCATGGTGACGAGCCAGTCTTCCGGGGCGATCATGCGAATCTCGGCACCGGGCGGCAGGTCCCAGCGGTTGTTGCCCAGGTAGTGAATGCCCAGTTCGCGCAGCGGCGTGATCAAGTCCGAATGATCGTGGACCACGCCATTGAGTCCGGCTTTTATTCGTAATTTTGGCATGGTCTGACTCCGGCGGGCTGGCAAAAGTCGTTCAAGCTCCACGGGCTGCCTGCCCCGCTGACGTGGCGTCCAGTTTCGCGCGATTCGGGGCTGGAATCAAGATTTATTATGATTAATAAACTGTCACACTGACCACTCGTATTTGCTATATGCCATTCGGCCAGGGGCCGATAGCGCCCAAACTCCCACGATTCCAGTGTGCGGCGAACCAAGCAGCCTGACCGGTCATGAAAATGTCTTGCCTTTCATTGGGGCACCAATTTCCACGGCCAGCCCTTGCCGGGCAGCGAGCCCGGAT
>DATCFX010001301.1:0-2939 GCA_036509275.1 Pirellulales bacterium
CGAGAAACCCTTCTATCTCTACTTCGCGCATTACGCCGTACACGCGCCGTTCAACTCCGACCCACGTTTCGCCGCGCACTACGCCAGTTCCGGCAAGTCGCCCCAGGCGCAGGCCTTTGCGACGCTCATCGAAGGCATGGACAAATCGCTCGGCGATGTGCTCGATCACCTCGACGCGCTCGGTATCGCAGACAACACGGTTATCTTTTTTCTCGGCGACAACGGCACCGATGCACCGCTCGGGGACGAGCACGCCGTGGCCTGCGCCGCTCCGCTGCGCGGCAAGAAGGGATCCCATTACGAAGGCGGCATGCGCGTGCCCTTCATTGCCGCGTGGGCCAGTGCCAGTGCGGACAATCCGAATCAGCAGCGCGTGCCGATTCCCGCCGGGGCCATCCAAAGCCAGCAAGCTGCGGTGTATGACTTGTTCCCGACCATCTTGCATCTGGCCGGCCAGGAAGTGCCGAAGGATCACCTGCTCGATGGCGCGCGGCTGGACACCCTGCTGACAGGCCGTCGCGACGCCGCTCGTGAGGAAGCCTTCCTGATGCACTACCCGCACGCCCCGCACCGCACCGATTACTTCACGAGTTTCCGCCAGGGCGAGTGGAAGGTCGTCTACCATTACTTCCCGACGGAGGTCTCCGCAGGCTCGCACTATCAACTCTTCCATCTGGCCAAAGACCCTTTCGAGCAAAACAACCTCGCCACCGCCGAGCCGGCCGAGCTGCGTCGCATGATGGCGGCGTTGATCGCGAGATTGGAACAGCAGCACGCCCTTTATCCGGTGGAGAAGGATGGGACCACGCCCGTCAAACCGCAGCTGCCGTAGCGGCCAAGCGTGCGGTCCCGGCCCCTTACCCTGCCCTCTCCCGCAAGCAGAGTAAGGCCAAGGTCCAGCATCTATGACCAATCCGCTGATGTGGACGCCGAGCCCGGAGCAGGTCGCGGCGGCCAATCTGACCGTGTTTGTCCAATTTGCACGCGATCGGTTCGGCGCGGACGCGGCCGATTATCGCTCGCTGTATCGCTGGTCGATCGACAAGCCGGCGGCATTTTGGGAGGCGTTTTGGCAGTTTGCCGGCGTGCGGGCCAGCCGGCCCTACGAGGCCGTGATGGCAGGCTATCCGGCCATGCCGGGCACGCGGTGGTTCGTGGGCGCGCGGCTCAACTTTGCCGAAAACCTGCTCCGCTATCGCGACGATCGGCCGGCGATTGTGACGTGGACCGAGAGGGGCCGTGATCGCTCGCTCACGTATCGGCAGTTGCATGCGGAGGTCGCGCAACTGGCGGCTGCGCTGGCCGCCGCGGGCCTCGAACCCGGCGACCGCGTGGCCGGCTACTTGCCCAACACGCTGGAAACGGTCGTCGCCATGCTGGCCACCACCAGCCTGGGCGGCGTGTGGTCGAGCTGCTCGCCCGACTTCGGCACGGCGGGCGTGATCGATCGCTTCGGCCAGATCGAACCCAAGTTCCTGTTTGCCGCCGCCGGATACCGCTATGCCGGCAAGTGGTTCGACCTGGCCGAGCGCATCGCGGCGGTGCGGGCTGCACTGCCGACGCTGGTACGCACGATCACGGTGCCCTATCCCGGCGAGCCGCACTCGGCCGAAGTTCCCGCGGGCTGCGTCAGTTGGCAACAGTTTAGGGCGGAGGCGTCCGCGACGGAGATGGCATTCGAGCAGCTTCCGTTCGATCACCCACTATACATCCTGTACTCGTCGGGCACGACCGGCGTGCCCAAGTGCATTGTCCACTCGGCCGGCGGCACTCTCGTGCAGCATCTCAAAGAGCACCTGCTGCATTGCGATTTGCGCCGCGGCGACCGGCTGATGTACTTCACCACCTGCGGTTGGATGATGTGGAACTGGCTGGTGAACAGTTTGGCCGTGGGACTGGAAATGGTTTTGTACGACGGCTCGCCGCTGGCGCCGAGCACGGCCGTGTTGTTCGATCTGGCGCAAGCCGAGCGGCTCAGCGTGCTGGGTACGAGCCCCAAGTATCTGGCCGCCATTGCCAAGGCCGGCCTGGTGCCACGCCAGACGCACGACCTGGCCAGCCTGCGGATGATCCTGTCCACCGGCGCACCGCTGAGCGGTGCAGCGTTTGACTATGTGTACGAGAACATCAAGCCCGACGTACACTTGGCCAGCATTTCGGGCGGCACCGACATCTGCGCGTGCTTCGCCATCGGCAATCCGGTGGCGCCGGTGTATCGCGGCGAGATGCAGACCCGCGGGCTGGGCATGAAAGTCGAAGTGTACGACCAGCAGGGCCGCTCGGTCGTGGGCCGCAAAGGCGAATTGGTGTGTACGGCGCCGTTTCCTTCGATGCCGCTGGGCTTTTGGAACGATCCCACCGGCGAGAGGTACGAGCAGGCCTACTTCCGGCGGTTTCCAGGCGTGTGGTGGCATGGCGATTATGCCGAAATTACCGAGCACGACGGCCTGGTCATTCACGGACGCTCTGACGCGGTGCTCAATCCCGGCGGAGTGCGGATCGGCACGGCCGAGATTTACCGGCAGGTGGAACAGGTGGCCGAAGTGCTGGAGAGCCTGGTGATCGGCCAGCAATGGCAGGACGACGTGCGGGTCGTACTGTTTGTGAAGCTGCGGCCCGGCTTGCTGCTGGACGACGCGTTAAAAACACGCATTTGCTGCCAAATCCGGCAGGCGGCGACCCCGCGGCACGTACCGGCCAAAGTGGTGCAGGTCGCGGATATTCCGCATACCAAAAGCGGTAAGATCGTCGAGTTGGCCGTGCGCGACGTGGTCCACGGCCGGCCCGTGCAAAATGCCGAGGCCCTGGCCAATCCCGAGGCCTTGGAGCTGTTTCGCAACCTGCCGGAGCTAGGGTAAGGAAATGCGGAAGGAGGAATGCGGAATGCGGAATGCCGGAGGAGCGTGCTGTCCCTTGCTCACTTTTCGCCATTCGTGCGT
>DATCFX010001302.1:0-2359 GCA_036509275.1 Pirellulales bacterium
CCGACGACGGCCAGCCGGAGGAAACCATCAGCCTCGTCCCCGGCGGCAGCACGACGTCGGTGATCGACCCCGCCGCCAAAGATCCCGGCAGCCACCCCGGCCCCGGCGGAGAAAGCAACTCCTCCGCCGCCTCCGCGTAGGTCCGCCAGTTGTAATCGCCGCGCTCGGCTTATCCCCGGGTTGCGGCGGGATAGACTCCGGATTGGTCCGGAGGACGCTTCTCAAAAAAGAACCGCCGCAGTCATCATGGTCGATTCCGATTTGACTGGCTCCAGCCTGCCTCGCGACATTGCCGATCGGCAGACGTGCCGCGCCTGCGGCACCGACCGATCGGCGGTCGCCGCAGTGCTGGCCGCGGGAGTGCTCGGTTGCTGGATCCTGGGGCTGGGCGGCTGCAGCCGCCCTGCGGACGAGACGCCGCGGGTCGCCAGCGACGCCGAGTTGTTTTCGGGCCGGGATCCGCAGCGGCCGCTAACCATGCCCTTTCAGAACTCGCTGTTCGATGTGCAGCCCGCATCGGATTCGGGCGGAAATAGCCCACCCTCGACACCCGCGGTGCGATCGGACCTGAAGGTTCCGGAAGTCGCCGCCGGCCCGGTCGATGTCGCACCGTTGAGCGAGTCGGCCACTTTGAACGAGCCTTTGCCGATGATCGGGCCGCTGGGCTCGCCGACCATTGCCGGCGAGTTGGTGGATCGGGAACTGGCTTCGATCCCGGTGCCGTCCAGTTTCGCAGATGTCAGAGCCAGCCCAACGAAGGCCATGCTCGAGCAGGGAGCCGCCTTACTGGGCCAAGGAAAAACGGACCTCGCGATTCACGTGTTCTATAAAGTTTTGGACGTTGACCCGGCCAACGCCCAGGCGTTTGAGTCGCTGGGCCAGTGCTACATCAGCAAGAACGAGCTTTCCAAGGCCGTGGCCAACCTGGATTCGGCCATCCGCTTGAATCCCAAAAGCACGACCGCGTATGTCGCCCGCGCGTCGGCGAACACCAAACTCAGATACGTGGATCGCGCGCTGGACGATCTGACGACCGCCCTGAAGCTGGACCCGAAAAACGTGGCCGCATTGACCTGGCGGTCGATCGCCTACATCAACGAAGGCCGCTCTCGCGAAGCCCGCGCCGACTGTGACGCCGTGCTCAAGTTGAATTCCGGCGTCCTGGACGCGTACGTCGTTCGCTGCCTGGCAAACTTGCAGTTGCGCGACCCCAATGCCGCGCGGGTAGATTACCGGGCAGCCGTCTCGCGCGGCCTGCATCCCGAATCGGTAAAGATGCTGAAGGGTTGGTTCGCGGCGTTCGGGCAAGCGCCGCCGGCGCCGGCGGGCCCCTGAGAGCCAGGCGCATCGGGGGGGTGATTTGTAAGCGCCGCGGGGGCCAGCGCCGCTTCCATTTCGAGCGTTTCCTGGCCAAATCAGCGGTTGATACCCATCGCAAACGAGAAGCCCGCCAGCCCCATATTGCCGCTGTCGATGGTGCCGCTGGCCGATGGCTGATAGATCTGGGCTTCCAGGCCGCCGCGGGCGAAAAACGAGCCGCCGCAGGCCAGCGGCATCTGCCACTGCGGCCCCAAGCCGAGTTCCCAGATCATCATATTGTCGTTGTGGCCGACCAACTGGATGGACGTGGCGGTGCCCGCGGCGTTGTCGAATGAGGTCGCGTTGTAGCGTTGGTTGCCGAACAGCAGCGAGCCGCGCCCGAAAAAATAGAACGACAAATAAGGGCACCAGCCCAAGGCGCGTTGCGCCTGCAAGCCGCCCGTGACGCCCAGGCCGTGAAACGAATTCTCCGACGCCAGGAAGGTGTTGGCCCCGGCGTCCAGTTCGCGCACGCCGCTGGACTGCAGCAGCTCGCCGTAACGCATGCCTCCAAAGGTCAGCAATGACCAGCGACGGAAGGACACCTGCTGCGTCAGTTCCAAGTCGAGCTGTCGCGAGCGGACCGTGCCGTTGATGTTCTGCGTTTGCGCGCCGACGGTCTGAGTGGCCGGATTGGCGCCGCGATCAAAGTCAAAATACCGAGCGCGCAGGCCCAAGCCGTCGTCGAGCACGTACCCCAACCAGTAACGCTGGGCGGCATCGTAGTTAAAGGCTGCCGTCTGCGGGTTGGCGACGGGCAGAGTCGATGCCGGCGCTTTAAAGCCCTGGAACGGCTTTAAAAAGAGCACTTCCACCCCGCCCACAAAGCCGGGGGTCCTGACGTTGGTGTTGAAGAAGTCAGCACCCACAAACGGCGGCGTTACCGGGCAAGGCTGGCAGTTGCTGATGATCTGCTGGGACTGTTCCCAACGCCCTGGCTGCGAATTCGGGTCCTGAACATAAGCGGCCTCGCGGTCCCAGGGACGGAAGAAAATCCCCG
>DATCFX010001303.1:0-1110 GCA_036509275.1 Pirellulales bacterium
TGGTCGTGCCGCAATCCGCCGCCGGCCATGGCCAGCGACATGCAGACCGGCCAGTGATTGCGGCCGTCGCTGCTGCCCTGCGTGCCCATGATGGGCGTGCGCCCGAACTCGCCCATCGCCAGCACCAGCACGCGATCCAGCAGACCACGCTCATCGAGATCCGACACGAGCGTCGTGAGCAGGTGATCGAACAGCGGCAACAGCGCCCCCAGTCCGCGCCGGATGCCGCCGTAGGGCGGGATATTGTCGCCGTGGGTGTCCCACGTGCCTGACGACGGGTGGTAGCTCAGATCGATGGTCACAAAGCCCACGCCGGCCTCGACCAGCCGCCGGGCGAGCAGGGCTTGTTGGCACCAGAGATGTTTTCCATAGCGCTGCCGGCCGGCCTCCGGCTCGCGCGTCAGGTCGAAGGCGTCTTGCGCGCGGCGGCCGAGTACCATCTCGGCGGCTTGGCGCTGGTAGGTGTCCAGAGCCGCCATCGAGCCGTGCAGATCGAGGTCGCTGCGCAAGCGGTCGAACGATCGCAGCAGGGTCCGGCGGCTGTTGAGCCGCTCGACCGACAAGCCCAACGGCAGGCGAAACAGGTCGCCGCCGCTTTGACGCCCAGTGTCTTGCCCAACGTCGCCGTAAATCGGCAATCGAGCTGCCCGGTTGCCCTCGAACGGGTCGTATTGTTTGCCCAAGTAGCCGCCCTGGGCCACATGCCCTGCATTCCGCATGAAGGCGACGTAAGCCGGCATGCCCGACTCGCCGGCCGGGCGATGTTTGGCCGCAATGGCGGCGATGGCCGGAAAATGCTCGGCCTCGGGATTGGTACGCGGCTCGGCCGCCAGGTTCGCGGTCTGAAATACCTTGTTCGGCTCGTGGTTGCTGTGCCGGGCGTCGACCGAGCGGATGAGCGTGAACTTGTCGAGCATGGCCGCTTGTTTCGGCAAGTGCTCGCACATGAACACGCCGGGCAACCTGGTGCCGATGACGCCAAACGGTCCGCGGTTTTCTGCCGGCCGATCGGGCTTCGGGTCCCAAGTATCGATATGGCTGGGACCGCCAGTCATCCATAGCAGGATCACGCTCTTGGCCGGCGGCGACGGGCGCCCGGCTTCGATCGCG
>DATCFX010001304.1:0-6508 GCA_036509275.1 Pirellulales bacterium
GCCGGTGCTGGTGCGCGAGGCCGATGGCGGGCTGCGCGGCCGGACGTACCGGCAGGTGATGGGCCTGCTGGCCGCGCAGGCACAGCTCGTAGGCGATGGCCGCGTGCGCTTGGAACTGGTGCCCGAGATCGAGCACGGCGAGCCGCAGCGGCGGTTTGAACCCGGCGATGGAATGATGAAAATCGAGTTTGGCCCGCCGCACGAAAAGTACGAATTCTTGCGCATGCCGCTGGTGCTGTCGCCCGGCCAAATGCTGATCGTGACCGGTTTGCCCGATCGGCCCGGCAGCCTGGGCTACCAGTTCTTCATGGAGCCAGGCGCTCAGAAGCCGCAGCAGAAGCTGCTACTGATCCGGCTGGCGCAAACGCAATACGACGATTTATTCACCACCGACGATGTCCTGGACTGGCCGGGGCGGCCGGAGCGCGAGCCGAGCACGACGCCCAGCACCGGCGGCAAACGCTGAATCGCCCGCAGCGATGCTGCTAGCGGCGCTAGCACGCCTTCTCTGCATTGCCGCTTCGCGGCGCGACGGCTAGAATCCGCCCCTCTCACTGCGCACCCTCGGGGTAGGCCGTCAAGGAAGACATTACGTGAGCACGGAAGCCGTTCGCCGGGCGCCGCTTGCGCCCCTGGAACAGTTGCACTACGCCCGTCAGATCATCCAGATCGAGGCCCAGGCGCTGACGAAACTCAGCGGCCGGCTGGATGCCCGATTCTGTACGGCGCTGGACTATTTGCGCGCCTGCCGCGGCAACGTGATTGTGACCGGCATGGGCAAGGCGGGGCTGGTGGGCCGCAAAGTTTCGGCTACGCTGGCTTCGACCGGCACGCGGAGCATCTTTTTGCATCCGGCCGACGCCGTCCACGGCGACTTGGGCCGAGTCCACGGCGACGACGTAGTGCTCGTGCTCTCGCAAAGCGGCGAAACGGAAGAAGTTTTGCGGCTGCTGCCTAGCCTGGCCCGCATGCACGTGCCGATCATCGCGATCACCGCCCGGCAGAGCAGTTCGCTGGGGCGCGCGGCGGCGATCACGCTGGAGCTGGGACCGCTGCGCGAGGCCTGTCCGCTGGGGTTGGCCCCCAGCACGAGCACGACCGCCATGTTGGCGCTGGGCGACGCGCTGGCCTTGGTGCTTAGCCGGTTGCGGGATTTCGGCCATGCCGACTTTGCCCGCGTCCACCCGGCCGGCAGCTTGGGCCGCTCGCTCAGCCGCGTGGAAGAACCGATGCGGCCGCTGTCCGAGTGCCGCGTGGCCGACGAATCGCAATCGGTGCGCGAAGTCTTCGCCGCCCTCAGTCGGCCCGGACGGCGCAGCGGCGCGATCATGCTCACGGCCGCCGACGGCACGCTCTCGGGCATCTTCACGGATAGCGACCTGGCCCGGTTGTTCGAAACCCGGCGCGACGCCGACTTCGATCGACCGATTCGCGAAGTCATGACGCGCCGGCCGTGTACGGTGCCGCGCGGTTCCATGTTGACGGATGCCGTGGCGATCATGGCCGAACACAAATTCAGCGAACTCCCGGTGGTCGACGCGGGGGGCCTGCCGGTCGGATTGCTCGACATCACGGATCTGGTCGGTATGATTCCGGACGAACCCCTTTGAAGGAAGCAATTTTCGTATCGAACTTTTAGCCGGCTGATGCATCAGCCGTACCTGGCACTACCATGACTGTGGCCAAACAAGTTTATCAGGCGATCGAGCTGATCCTCTCCGACGTCGACGGCGTGCTGACCGACGGCAGCATTGTCTTCAACAATGAGGGCATCGAGAGCAAGCGGTTTCATATCCGAGACGGCCTGGCCATCAAGCTCTGGGCCCGGGCCGGTGGCAAGTTCGGCGTGCTCACCGGCCGCAACTCGCACATCGTGAACCTGCGCGCGGCTGAGCTGGGTATCGAAATCGTGCGGCAAGGCGTGGAGAACAAGTTGGCCGCCATGAAGGAAATCCTCGCCGAGCTGCGGCTGGAGCCCGCGCAAGTTTGCTACATCGGCGACGATCTGCCGGATCTGGCGGCGATGCGCGTGGCCGGGCTGGCGATCACGGTGCCGGAAGCGGCCGCCGAGGTGCGCGGCGCGGCCGGTTATGTCACGAAGCTATCGGGCGGGCAGGGGGCCGTGCGCGAGGCCATCGAATTGATTCTCAAGGCGCAAGGCCGCTGGAACGACCTGGTGCAGAAGTACGATCCGTAACTGATCCGCTCGCCCCCCCATCACGCAAGTCCCGTCGAACCTTGATCGCACGCCTCACACGTATCGCGACGAGCCTGGCAGCGGTGATCGTGCTGTACTGGGCCTACGCGCTGTTGGCGGTGCCGTTCATCGAGCCGGCCGCCGCCGAACGCAGCGACAGCGCGGCTTCCGAAGACGACGTGGTTGTCGCCACCGAGCACATAAAAAACGCCAGCGAACAGCAGGCCGCGGCGCTGGGCATGTGGTTTCGCAAGGGAGATTGGGAACTCACGGTGCCCAAAATCCTGGAAACCTCGCAAGGCATGCTGCTGGTCAAAAACTATCGCAACCTGGGTGAAGGCAAAGTCGAGATCCGCCCCTGCACCATGATCTTTCTGCCGGAAGGCAACTTCGAGAACGAAGAAGACCGGCAGCGGCGGGCCATCATCGTGCGGTCGCCGGAGGGCGCGATCCTGCAGTTCGACGCCTCGGTCGACATCAAGCAGGCCAAGGTCGGCAAGCCCACGGCCGGCAAGCTGATGGGGCCCGTCACGATTCACAGCGATCAACGCGAGCCGGGACCGCAGGACGACCTGCTGATCAAAACCCGTGACGTGGACCTGTCCGAGCAGCAGCTCTGGACGGCTCAGCCGGTGGATTTTCAGTTGGGTCCGAACTACGGCCACGGCCGAGCCATGCAAATCGACATGGCGCCGCAGGGATCGAAGCGCGGGTTTCGCGGCATGACGCTGCTGCAATTAAGCGAGCACGTCGAAATGCACATCCATCCCGGCAATCATCGCGGCTCGATGCCCGGCCAAAAGCCGGTCGCTGCCGGCGAGGCCCGTAGCAATCCACCGATCGAAATCCGCTGCCACGGACCGTTCCGCTTCGACTTCCTGAAGAACCTGGCCACTTTTCAAGACCACGTCGATTTGCTGCGGATCAATCCGTCGGGTCCCAGCGACCAGGTGGCGTGTCAGTTGCTCTCGATCTTTTTCGAAGCCGCGCCGCCCAAGCCCGGCGTGCCCGTGGCCAACGACAAGACGGCCTCGAACCTGCAAGCCGTGCGGGCCGAAGCCGTCGGCAATCCGGTGACCGTCCATAGCCCATCCAACGACTTCCACGCCCGCGGGCAACAGATCGAGTACGATCTCAAGACGGGCGGGATCACGCTGCATGGCCACGAAGAAGTGATGCTCAGCCAGCACGGGCGCGTGATTCATTCGCGCGAAGTGTTTTTTCAGCCCGACGCCAGCGGCCGCGTCGGCCGCTTTATCGCCCTGGGACGCGGCTGGCTGAACGGCACGTCGCCCGAGAACCCCCAGCAACAAATCGAAGCCCGTTGGACGCGCCGCTTGCACTTCCGTCCGCACGAGGACAACCATCTGTTGTCGGTCGAAGGCGACGCGCATTTGCACATGGTGGGCCGCGGCGTGCTGGACGCCGAGGAGATCCACTTCTGGCTGATCGATGCGCCGGCCTCGGCCAAGTCCGCGCCGGGCACGATGGAGTTTGTTCCCGATCGGCTGATGGCAATCGGTCACGTGCGAATCGATTCACCGCAAATGACCGGCTCGGTCGGCCAGTTGCAAGCCTGGTTCGAGCAGGTCAAGGGGCTGGCACGCAGCATGGCGGCCTCCAAGCCGGCTGCCGAACCAGAAGTTCCATCGGCGCTGGCGACTCCGCAACCTCCCACGTTGCCGCCCACGCTGCCGCCGGCCGCCGAGCCGCTGGGCCCTGCTCCACCGGCCGACCGGCGGCCATCGGCCGGAATGTCGCCGGTTGTCGGCCCGGTGCTGCACGCGCGCGGCAATCAGCCACCGGCACCCGTGGGTGAACGGATTCCGCCGGGTCCCGTCGCCGCCCCGCATTCTGCCAGTCCGGCTGGACCGCCGCAGGCCATCGGGCCGCCGACGGGCCTGCCGCCCCAATCGCGCTTCAATGTCGACGGCGAACTGTTGCGCGCGAGGATTCAAATCGAGGGGCCGGTCACGCGCGTGTCGGAAGTGATCGTCGAGCACAACGTCAAGCTCCGCGAAACGCAGACTCGCGATCCTGGCGAGAAGCCGCTGCTGATCGTCGGCCAGCAGTTGCACGCCGTCATGCCGCAGCCCGAGGCCGCGCTGGTGACGGTGGTCGGGCAGCCCGGTTACGTCGAGGCCCGCGGAATGACGCTGACCTCCGAAAAGATCCACCTGGACCGGGCTCAGAACACGTTGTGGACCGACAGCCACGGGCTGATGACGGTGCCGGTCGATCGCGATCTGGACGGCAAGCAAGTCACGCAGCCGCAAAAGCTGGAAGTCACCTGGCAGGGTCACATGCACTTCGACGGGCAGGTGGCACGCTTCTATCGCCAGGTTCTGGCCCAGCAGGGTCCCCGCCTGTTGCGGACCGAGATGCTGGAAGCGACGTTCAGTTCGCCGGTCGCGTTGGGGGCCAAAGCGCCGCAAACGCGCCCGGAAATCGAACGAATCACCTGCACGCAGGGCGCGTTTCTGGAAAATCGCACGCTGGAAGGGCCCAAGCTGATGTCGATCGACTACTTGTACGCCGACGAGTTGCGGCTGCACCAACCGACCGGCGACGTCAGCGGCACCGGCCCGGGTTGGTTACGCAGCGTGCGCGTGGACACGGGCGACCACAAGCTGGCGCTGCCTGGCAACGCGCCGCCGGCCGAAGTGCCCAAGCGGCCGCCGGGGACCGAAGGCCTGACCTATCTGGCCGTGCGCTTCGAGCGCGGGCTGGTCGGCAATCTGCGGCGGAAAGAGATGATCTTCGAACACCAGGTGCGGACGGTCTATGG
Organism: Pirellulales bacterium; assembly: GCA_036509275.1. Classification (GTDB taxonomy): domain Bacteria; phylum Planctomycetota; class Planctomycetia; order Pirellulales; family PNKZ01; genus DATATB01. The sequence goes on from DATCFX010001304.1 coordinate 4,986, forward strand.
CCCCGTGGCTACTTGGGACGGGCAGCTCGATCCCGACCGGCCCGAGACCTGGGGCGAGCAAGGCGTGATGCTAACCAGCGAGCGGCTGGCCGTGGCCGAAGCACCGACGGGCCCGAAAGATCAGCACACCTACGAACTCGAAGCGACCGGCAACACGGTGGTCGAAAACACGATGTTCACGGCCCGTTCGGCCCGGCTGACCTACGCCCAGGCCAAAGATCTGTTGATTCTCGAAGGCAGCGGCCGGACCGATGCGCGGTTGTTTCGGCAGGTGCGCACCGGGGCCGTGCCCTCCGAAGCGGCCGCGCGGAAAATTCTGTTCTGGCCCTCAACCAACCGTGTCGAAGTCGAACAGGTCAAGATGCTCGACTTGACGAATCCGCCCAGCGCGGTGCCGACCAAGCGGTGATCGCCGCAGATTGCCCGGGCCGACGCCAAGAGGAACCCTGCGCGCGGCCGGCGGTGCATCTCAGGGCATGCGGCGCAATTCCTGCTCCAATCGCTCGGCCACAAAGCCGACGGCACGCGGCGCCATGTGATTGTAATACGGCCAGCCGTGCCCGCCGGCCGAAGTGTCGCCGTCGTACTCGTGCATGATGCCCAAGGCCGAGAGCTTCATGTGCAGCCGCTCGGCGCTTTCGTGCCAGCGCGCGTCGAGCGGATCGCAGGCGAACCAGGTGTTCCGCGGCCAGTTGAGCGGATGGACGTGCAGCGTGGCGGTGTCCTGCCGCACCGACTCCGGGTCCGGATACATCTGCGCGATCGCCTCATCCTCGTAATAGCGAATCTGATAATCGATGGCCGGCGAGATGCCAGCGGTGACCGGAAACAATCGCGGATGCTTGAAAGCCAGCCGCAAGGCGCCTTGCCCGCCCATGCTCGTGCCCAGCAAGGCCACCAGCGGCGGCAGCACGCCCCAGCGCTCGGCAATCGCCGGCAGCACTTCGTCGATGACGTAGTGCTCGGCCGAAGTGTTTGCGTCGAATTCGGCCAGGATCTTGTCCGACCACCAACTGCGGGCGGTTTGCGGAGCGATCACCCGCAGTCCGTGGCGCTCGAATTCGGCGGTAAAGACTGCATTGTCGGCCAAGGGCGTCACGTGCCGGCCGTGCAGATACATGACGACGCGATCCGGCTGGCGCGGCTCGGCCGGCTCGAACACGTCGCACGCGTGCCCGGCGATTTCGACCGTGGTCCAAGTTCCCGGTGGCATCCGTCGTTCCTATCGTGCTGCCAGGCGCCATTTGATCCAGGCGTAGATCGTGGCGGCGATCTGCCGGTATCCGGCCTCGGCGGGGTGTACGGCATTATTCTCAGGATAGCCGCCCACCGGATCGAGACCCAGTTCGGTGGGAATGACGAAGATGCCTTCTTTCTGGCGGCCGCCGAAATGGGACAGCTCGCGCTCGACCAGCCGATGCTGGATGCGTTTCCAACCCCAGCGATGATACTTGTTTTTGTAATTGGCCACGAAGGCGGCTTCGCGAGTGTTCGGCGCCGGCGTCAAACAAATCGCCAGATCG
>DATCFX010001305.1:0-5338 GCA_036509275.1 Pirellulales bacterium
CCCTCCTCTTCGACACACACGGTTGTCATCCCCAAAAGCTTGCCGGCCTTCAACTCGGCTTCGCCGTGCGTCATTTCGCCGGACGAACGACAAACGACGGAATCGAGGTACACGCTCTTCACGCCGAAGAGCCCGTAATGAAGCATGAGCTGATTTCTCAGCCAATGGCCAAAGGCCGAACCGTGATTGGCCATCGCGAAGCTCAGAATGATGCGCGTTCTCTCGAAATCATCCTCTTTTTTCTTCCCGAAGATCGACGCCATTTTTGGTTACCCCCGCTGGTTGTCAGGCGATTTACCGGCCCGCTGATTGATTATGTTGTGGCTGAGAGCGGGCCAAAATGCAACGTTCCTCGTTTAAAACGCGCAGGCGAACTCTCCGTCGTTGACCGAGAGCTGAAGGCGGTCGATCTTCTTGCCGTCCATCAGCCGCTTGAGAGATTCCTTGCTCACGGTGGGTAGCACCGTGTTGGTCAGAAAACAAATCGCGATGCAATGCCCGTAGTCGGAAAAGTTCTCGGGCGAAGGCAGCGCGCGAGGGGAGCGGCGGGGGCGATCAAACCGAGCCGCACGGTGGATCAAATTGAACCGCGTCGGCCGCGCATCGATCAAGCGGTCCCGCAATCCGACTGGCGCGGCTGTGGCTGACCGCCGGCCCCTCGATGGTAGTCGAACGATTTTGCCGTGAGCCAAGTGCCGGCAGCCCTGGCATTCTTGGGGCTGCTACCTTCCCTGCGCTCGCCGACACCGCACGCGCAAATTAAGATCTCGTCGGCCCCATACCGACGATCCGCGACCTGTCGACCGTCGCCGGCTTGGGTGGCGGGGAACCTTTAGCCTTGCTGGCTACCACTTCGGCTGATGTCTTGAGTTCTTGCCAAACAATCCTCGCCTCGCGCTTGAGCCGCATGGTCATGTTGGGAGCCCGCATCGACAGGTCGCCCTGCTGGCTGGTGCGGGTGTTGGCGAGACCCAATTTGGGAATGATGCCGTCACCCATCAGGATTTTCATGCGGTGGTTATTGACCAGGTGATTGGCAACCGTCTGCACTTTATCCAAGTGCTCTTTTTTGGCCTTTTCAATCTTGTTCATGAAACTCGGAGTGCCAAAGCCGGCGGGCACGCAGTTGTCCTTATCGAGAACCAGGCTTAGCAGCGTACTATCGTCGGCACAACAAACAAAGTAAGCACCGACCAGTGGCGCTTTGACGAAGATGCTGTTGTCCAGCGTGGCGGCATTGGCCAAGAAGGCGTTGGCCGCGGTCATTTCGGCCACGTCTCGAATCGCGCAGCGGATATCCCAGACTGCCTGGACGACCGACGAAGCCAACCCAGCGGCGACCGTCGAGACCGTACCGCCGTCAAAAATCCCGCCGACGGCTTTCAGCGTGAGCTCGGTCGCACTGCTGCTCAATTTCAGCGTGTTGGTCGCAAGTGCGCGTTTGACCAATTCCGAGACCGCCGCCATCGCGACCAGCGGATCGCCGGTCTCGATCACTCCAACGGCGGCGGAAACGTTATACAGATCAGCGGTGCTGTCTGCGACGCAATACGTGTAAAACGCCGTTTTAGCCGCTGCCGAGGCGATGCCCACGTAGGGTGCAATGGCCACGGCCAGGTCGTGCACGGCACGGCCCACGACTTGCTGAAAGGCCGCCTCGCATGTGGCTTCGAAGCTGGCCATGCTGGCCAGCTTGCTCAGCCCCATCTGGGTGAAGACCTTGGCGGCCTCGCTGGCCATGCCCGCGCGAATCCGGCTTTCGATCGTTGCGACGATGGACGCCATGTTCGCCGCCTTGAGGACACTGGCGGTCGAGGACGCGGCTGTGGGAATGGATTTGGTGGCGAGTTGGTATGTGGTATGTCCCGCTGAGCCCAAGGGCGATGCGGCCTTAACAACTTCTTTTACAGCGGTCTTGGCCTTGCTGGCGCCTCCCAAGTTGACGCGCGCATTTTTGAACAGCGTGCCGAGGAACTCCTTGCGCAACTTCGCCAATTCCCGCCACGCTTCGACCGTGCCCTGGTCGAAGTCTTTCCAGCCGGCAGTGATCTGCCCATCAAGCTTCGTGATGATGCCCGACTTGTTGCGATCGTTGGTCGTCCAGCCGGCACCTTTCAGATTCTTCCAGCCGTTGAGCTTAAGCTTGATCGCGTCAAACGCTTCCTTGGTCGACAGCTCTTCGAACTTCTTGATCGCCGCATCCAGCTCCTTGAGCTGGCTGCTGCGGACCCGCATGGTGACGGCGGTCGCTTTCATCCAATCGGCATGGGAAACGATCGTAGCGGGCATGGTGGCGCCTTTCGTAGTTTGCGGCGATCTGCATGGCTTGTTTTCGTCGACTCCCGCCTTCGCGGAGCACTCAAAACAGCACTTTTCATCGCGCAATACTACGACACGGCTTAGACCCATGCGGGGATAGGCTTGCTTGGTGCGTCCCGACCCCTTTAAAAGGAATATTCGAACTCTCCGTCTTTGACCGAGAGCTGAATGCGGTCGATCTTCTTGCCGTCCATCAGCCGCTTCAGATATTCCTTGCTCACGGTGGGCAGCACGGTGTTGGTCAGAATCGCGTCGATCATGCGGCCGCCGCTTTCCAACTCGGTGCAGCGACTGACGATCAGCTTCACCACGTCGTCGTCGTAGGTGAAGGGGATGTTGTGGTTGGCCCGCACCCGCTTCTCGATCCGCCCGAGTTGCAGCCGCGTGATGTTGCCAATCATCTCGTCGCTCAGCGGATAATAGGGAATCACGACCAGGCGCCCCAACAGTGCCGCGGGAAACACTTTCAATAGCGCCGGCCGCAAGGCCTTGGCAATGCCCTCGGCCGAGGGGAGCAACTCGGGGTCTTTGCACATGTTCATGATCAGGTCGCTGCCGACGTTGGAGGTGAGCAGGATCAGCGTGTTCTTGAAGTCGATCAGCCGGCCCTCGCCGTCTTCCATCATGCCCTTGTCGAACACTTGGAAGAAAATCTCGTGTACATCGGGATGGGCCTTTTCCACTTCATCCAGCAGCACGACGCTATACGGCTTGCGGCGCACGGCCTCGGTGAGCTTGCCCCCCTCGCCATAGCCCACGTAGCCGGGAGGAGCGCCCTTGAGCGTAGAGACCGTGTGCGCCTCCTGGAACTCGCTCATGTTGATCGTGATCACGTTTTGCTCGCCGCCGTACAGAGCCTCGGCCAAGGCCAGGGCCGTTTCGGTCTTGCCCACGCCGCTGGGCCCGCAGAGCATGAACACGCCGATCGGCTTGCCGGGATTATCCAGCGCGGCGCGCGACGTCTGAATCCGCTGGGCAATCATTTCCAGGCCGTGCCGCTGGCCGATGACGCGTTCGTTGAGCGTGTCGGCCAGCTTGTAGACCGTTTCCACCTCGTCCTTGACCATGCGGCCGACGGGAATCCCGGTCCAATCGCCCACGACGGCCGCGATCGCCTGCTCATCGACGCTGGGCAGAATCAGCGGCACTTCGCCCTGCAACTCGCTGAGCGTGGCTTGCAATTGCTTGAGTTGCTTGAGCGTCTGGCCGCGCTCTTCTTCGCTGAGTTGGCCGGCCTGATGGCTGGTTGGCTTTTCGGCGGCTGGCTTGTCAGCGCCGGCTTTTTGCCCGGCAGGCTGCTTCTCACTTGCGGGTTTTTCACTGGCGGCTTTTTCAGGGGCGGCCTTGGTCGGCGCCGGCTTCGCGCCGTCGACTTTTGCATCGACCTGGCCGTTGCTGCCGCGCAGTTTTGCGCGCAGCTCGAGGATCTGGTCGACCAGTTCCTTTTCCGCCTTCCAAGCGGCCTCGAGGCCGGCCAGGCGCTCGCGCTCGGTTGTCAGGTGAGCGCGGACCGCAGCTTCGCGCGTCTCCGTCTCGACGCCGACGGCTTTTTCGTTGGTGATGATCTCCAACTCGGTCTCTAGCGATTCGATCCTGCGCTGGCTGTCGTCCACCTCGGCCGGCACCGAATGCTGGCTGACAGCCACGCGGGCGCAGGCCGTGTCCAACAGGCTGACCGACTTATCCGGCAATTGCCGGCCCGGGATGTAGCGGTGCGAGAGCTTGACTGCCGCCTGCAACGCCTCGTCGAGCACCTGCACGCGGTGGTGCTTTTCCAGGGCCGAGACCATGCCGCGCATCATCAGCACGGCCTTCTCCTCGCTCGGCTCGCCGATCTGCACGACTTGGAAGCGGCGCGTGAGCGCCGGGTCTTTCTCGATATGCTTCTTGTATTCGGCCCAGGTCGTGGCGGCGATGGTGCGCAGCGTGCCGCGGGCCAGCGCCGGCTTGAGTAGATTGGCCGCGTCGCCCGTGCCGGCCGCGCCACCGGCGCCGATCAGCGTATGGGCTTCGTCGATGAACAGGATGATCGGCTTGGGCGAGGCCTGCACTTCTTCGATCACCTGGCGCAGCCGATTCTCGAATTCGCCCTTCATGCTGGCGCCGGCTTGCAACAGGCCGATATCCAGCGATAGCAATCGCACTTCGCGCAGCGGCGGCGGCACCAGCCCGGCGGCGATGCGCAGGGCAAAGCCCTCGACGGCGGCCGTCTTGCCCACGCCGGCCTCGCCGGTGAGGATCGGGTTGTTCTGCCGGCGGCGCATGAGGATATCGACGATTTGCCGGATCTCGTCGTCGCGGCCGACGACGCGGTCGATTTCGCCCTGGCGGGCCCGCTCGGTCAGGTCCACGGAGAAGCGTTTGAGCGCTTCCTGCTTGCCCATCTGGGCCGGTGGGATCGCGCCGCTGGCCTCGCCCGGCGAGGCGCCGCCCATCTGAAAGTTGTCGCTAGCCGAAAGGCTCTCTTCCGGCGAACCTTTGACGACTTCCGCAAAGCGCTCGGTGAGCGTTTCGACGTTGATCTTGCCGAACTCCTTCGAGATGTTCAGCAGCGCGTTGCGCAGGTTGGCCGTCTTCAGGATGCCCACCAGCAGATAGCCGGTGCGGACCTGGGCTTCGCCGAACATCAGCGTGCCGTAAACCCAGCCGCGCTCGACCGCCTCTTCGACGTGCGACGACAGGTCGGAAATCGACGTGGAACCGCGGGGCAAGCGATCCAGGGCCTCGGTCATGTCTTTGGCCAGGCGCGAGGGATCGAGATTGAACTGCTTGATGGCGTGGTGCAAATCCGAATCCTGCACTTGCAGAATCTGGTGCAGCCAGTGGACGATCTCCACGTAGGGATTGCCGCGCATCTTGCAAAAGACGGTGGCGCCTTCCATCGCCTTGTAGGCGAGGCTATTGAGTTTTCCGAACAGGATGGAGCGTTTGATTTCGGCCATAAGAGTGGATGGGGTCTGGGGTCAGGCAGCGTTGAGGATGAGATCTTCGGCGTCCCGAGCCATCGGGGCGCTTTTCA
>DATCFX010001306.1:0-2695 GCA_036509275.1 Pirellulales bacterium
CTTCTCCGCAACCCCTCGCCCCTTGCGGGAGAGGGCAGGGTGAGGGGCCGGAAAAAACGGACGTTGTCTTTCGGTCGATCCTAGCGGCGATGAATCAACAGGTTTTCCTCGTCTTCGCCGCGGCCGTCGGTGACCATCACCGTACTCTGGTTCTCGGCGGGAATCAGCCGGCTGAGCTGCACAGCTTCCGGATGCCGATCGAACCAGTGCCGGATTTGTCCGCGCGCGGCGTCCCACGCCACGCGAATCGGCTGATCGCCCATCGAGCGCTCGTCGGTGATCGCCAGGATATGGGCAACCGCCACGTCGCAAAAGCGGCAGTCCCGGAGCGCCGGTTGCGGGCACCAGCGCACGTCGTCCAGTACAACGCGGAGAAATGGCAAGCGGTTTCGCGTGTAGCGGCTATTGATGCCCGAGACGATGGCGGCATAGCGCGGAGTCACGGCGCCGCCGCGGCCCGCGCTTTTCAGTAGCGCCAGGAGACTTGATTGCTGCCCGGGGGTGCCAAAGTCAGCCACCAGCGCGGCAGCCGCGAGCCAATCGTGCGGCGGCGCGTGACGCCGCTCGAGGCACTTGGCCGCTTGGCTGGCCGCGAGAAGTGCCAGTGGATCGGCCGGATCGTCAACCAGACGCTGCGCTAGCGGCAGCGCGAACGGGCCGTCGTGCCGCAGATACGTGTCGATGGCCCGCCGAGTCGCAGGCGAGCCGCGCGTCATGCGCAACCGCCGTACCAGCGACGCGTAATCTTCGGCCGCCGGGCCCTGTACTTTCGAAAATGCCTGCCGCAAGGCTTGCCATTCGGCAGGGTCGGGCCGCGGCCGGGGAACGTAGGACCGCAGATTGTATTCCTGCAGGGGGATCGGCCGGCCGAACGAAAACGAGTACATCTCGTCCAACGCCCGCTCGATCGGCCAGCGATCGTATTCCAAGCGGTACAGCGCTGCCAGCGTGCCGGTGCGATGGCGGCCGCCGGAGCAGTGCATGGCCAGCGGCAGATTGGCGGGCTCGTCCAGCAAGCGGAAAAACGCCTCGAACTGCCAGGGCGTAATCCAAGGCCAATAGCCCTCGCCGCCCAACGGCCACTGCACGAGCCGGACACCCAACGACGCCAGGTACGAGGTCTCGCGCGCGCCGTCAGCCCGGCCGGGATCGAAGCACCCGCGGTAGAGCAGGGGGTCGAACATCTGCAACGAGAGGACGGTTTTCACGCCCTCGCGCTGGGCCAGATGCGCGAGGCCAAACTCCGTCGGCTGCCCCGAGCGATACAGCACCCCGGGCCGAACTACCTGGAAACGCTTGAGTTGGTAGCGCCAAAAAAAATGATAGACCGGCCAGACGGCCAGCGCCAGTGCCAGCAGCAGGCAGCCGGCGCGTACCGCGCGGCGCGGCGCCAAGGCTGCGGCAATACGTGCTAGCCGGATCATCAAAACGGCACCGCTTATCTGCAAACCACCATCGCGGGACTTCTCGGGGGTCGAACGATAGTCCAGGACCTGCGCGCCTGTCAATCGCGAGTGGCTCGCGTGATGTATTGCCGCGGCGGCAAGGCTGCTGGTACACTCCTCCGCCCTCGCGGGAAATTGCTAGCAGGCTGGCCGCACGCTCGCTTCGAGCGCTGCCAACCGCCGCAGGGCGCGACAAGGAGGTCGCTTGCGTGTTGTCGACATGGCCGATTCGTTCCAAGCTGCTGGCCGGCCTGGTGCTGTTGCTGGTGATCGTGGGCCTGCTCTCGTGGGGCGGGCTGCACGGCTTGTATTCGTATCGCAGCCTGGTCCGCAGCTTAAGCCGCCGCGTGCCCGAGTTGCCGCTGGCCAACCGCTTCAGCCAGGACGTGAGCGATTTGCGGATTGCCTTGAGCGAAACGCAAGCCCCGCGCGAGCTGGAACTGAGCGGCGCCGACGTCTCGCCCTTTGCACTGCACCTGGTGCGCGAGGAGTTTCGGCTCAAGCTGGACATGGCTCGCGACACGCTGCGCCAATACCAGCATCAGTTGGAAGACAACTCGGAGGACGACCGCATCGGCGACAGCCGCCGCGAATGGCTGGCGGTCAAGGCCATCGACGAGTCGCTGGCGCGCGTCGCGCAGTTGAAGGAAGACGAGGGCTGGCTGCTGGACGAAATCCGCGTGGGCCGGCTGGGCACCGAACTCGAGTACCTGCAAGGCCTGGCGGCCGAACTGCCCAACTACCTGTACGAGAACATCAGCGCCTTCAAGGAAGAAGCACGGCACCAGTACCGCACGCTGCTGGTGCTTACCTGGATCACCAGCGCCTTCACCGTAAGCATGTTCGCGCTATTTGTGAAAATGTTTTATCAATGGATCTTCCGGCCGCTACGGGTGCTGATCAAAGGCTCGCGGCGGGTCGCCGGCGGACAGTTCCAATACCGCATTCACTTGGATACGCACGACGAGATGTCGGAGTTGGCCACCGCGATGAACGACATGACGAGCCGCTTCCAGGACATCCGCGACGATCTGGACCGCCAGGTGCAAGAGCGCACCAAGCAGGTGGTTCGTAGCGAGCAACTCGCCAGCGTCGGCTTCCTGGCGGCCGGCGTGGCCCACGAAATCAACAACCCGCTGGCGGCCATCGCCATGTGCGCCGAATCGCTCGAAGACCGCCTGGGCGAGGCCGCGCCGGCCGATGACAAAGCAACCGCCGTGGTGCGAAACTACCTGCAAATGATCCAGACC
>DATCFX010001307.1:0-1802 GCA_036509275.1 Pirellulales bacterium
GGGCGAGTGTCAAACGGTGATCTCCCGCTGAGTGACCCGGCAGGCCGTTTCGCTGCGAGTGGAATCCATGTTCGTTCATACCACGCGCCTGCCGCATCTCCTGCCCCCGGCGGCGTATTTCGCCCCGCAGTATGCCGCCGACGAGCGCGAGCGCGTGCTGCTGTCCGCCTGGCACCTGGTGGGCAGCACCTCCGACGTAGCGCGCGACGGCGATTTTCTGACGCTCGAACTGCTGGGCCGGGCCGTACAGGTTCGGAATTTTGGCGGCGAGCTAGTGGCGCTGTCGAATGTTTGCGCGCATCGGCATTGCCTGCTGTCGAGCGTCAAGCAGGGACATTCCCAGCGCATGCGCTGCCAGTATCACGGCTGGGAATACGGCGCCGACGGCTACACGCGGCGGATTCCCGAGGCGCGGAATTTTGCCCCTTGGGATGGCGAGCTGGCCAGGCTGCCGCGCTACCGGCTGGCGACCTGCGGGCAATTGGTGTTTGTTTCGCTGGCGGCCGAGGGGCCGTCGCTGGCCGAACAGTTGGGGCCTTTGGACGCCCCGTGCCGCGAGCGCTTCGGGGCGAAGTGGCGCCCGTTTCTGAGCTGGCAGCCCGACTACGACGCCAATTGGAAAGTGCCGATCGAAAACTCGATCGAGGCCTATCATGTGCCCTATATCCACCCGGAAACGTTTCGCGAGGACCCGGGCGAGCGGCGGAGCGAGCACGTGCTGGCAGCCGGCCATACGTCGCTGGGCACGCAACTGCCGTTCAGCGCCCATTCGCGCTTGGACGCGTCGTTCCAACGGGGTGAGCGCTGGTTCCTGGGTCGGCTCGGCGAACCGGCCACCGGCCAGTATTGGCAGCACCACGTCTTCCCCAACCTGTTGTTCTCGTTCACCGACGCGGTGAGCCTCTGCCATTGCGTGTTGCCCACTGGGCCGGGCACCTCGCGGGCCGAAGTTCGGCAGTTCGGCCTGGCGGGCACCGGCCGCGCGGGCCGCGTGCTCGCGGCCGGCTGGGGACGGATGACGGCTTGGGTCACGCTGCGAATTCTGCGCGAGGACCAGGCGCTGTATCCACAGATTCAGCGCGGGCTGGAAGCCAGCACCCACCGTGGCGTGCTGGGCCGCTGCGAAGAGCGGATCCATGCGTTTCAACAATACGTCGATCGCGGCATGCGCCAGCCTGCCGCCCACGCCAGCGCCGGCGAGTCGGCAGCGGAATGTTCGAGCTGTACGCCGGGGGCGGCGCCATGAGCCGCGCCGACCTCTCGAGCAGCCAAACGCACTGCGATTCGCCCCTGGTGGATCCCCTGGCCGCGCTGGCCGATGCGTCGGCCGGAGACGCGCCGCAGGGCCTCTTTCCGCTGCCGCTGGCGCCGCTGGAAACGCTGATGGTCGTCGACGACCGGCCGGCGTATCCGATGACGTTTTTTGGCGAGTTGCAGTTTCGCGGCGTGATCTCGCGGCCGGCATTGGAAACGGCGCTCGAAGCGGCCGTCTCGCGGCATCCGCTGCTGGCGGCCCGCATCGATGGCCCGGCGCGAGCGCGGCGTTGGGTCGCCGCCGAGCGATCGCTGCCGCCGATTGTGTTCACGTCGGACTGCCAGCCGGCACCCGACTGCGATCAATCGTATCCTCGTCCGCCGCAGCCGATCGATCTGCAAACCGGCACGGGCTTGAGGCTGTGGGTGCGCACCGGATCGGATGCCAGTCGCATGCTGCTGGAATTTCACCACGCTTGTTGCGATGGGCAGGGGGCGATGCGCTTCATCGGCGACCTGCTGGCCGCATACGCCGCACAGGTTGCGCC
>DATCFX010001308.1:0-9510 GCA_036509275.1 Pirellulales bacterium
TGGCCTCGATCACCCCCAATTTTTCGCAGGGGACGCTGCAGACCACTTCCAATCCGTCGGACCTGGCGATCCAGGGCGACGGCTTCTTCACGGTGCAATCATCCAGCGGGCAACAGCTCTACACACGCGACGGCGAATTCACGCTGAATTCGAACAATCAACTGGTCAACCCCAGCGGCGACCTGGTGCTGGGCTACGGCGTCGACAACAACTTCAACATCCAATCCACGCAACTGAAACCGGTGACCATTCCGCTGGGGTTGACGGCCGTGGCCCATGCCACGCAGAACGTGACGATGGTGGGCACCCTGTCGGCGACGGGCACCGCGGCCACGACGGCCCAAATCAGTCAGACCGCAGCCCTGGGCGACGCCTCGTACTCGGCCCCCGCCGCCGGGGCCACTGCCAGCGTGGCCGACACGCCCTCCACCACCGGGATCACCACGTCGTCCAGCAACGGGACCGGCGGGCTGTCCAGCAGCGCGCAGTACCAGTACGAATTCGTGTACCTGGACGCCAACGGCACGACGCAAGGCACGCCTTCGGCCCCCGTCACCGTGACGACCGGCGCCAGCGACAACCAGGTCACGCTTTCCAATCTGCCCAGCGATTCCAACTATCCGCAACTGGAAATCTACCGCACCGATGCCGGCGGCAGCAGCTTCAAACTGCTGGCGACGGTCAACAGTGGCACCAGTTCGTACACCGACACCACCAGCGACACGACGCTCGACGCCGGCACCAGCCGGCCGCTGAATTCCACCGAGTTGACCGGTGATTACAGCTATTACGTGACGTTTGCCAACGTCCCGGCTGGCAACGACGACGCCAACGGCAACCCGCTGAGCGGGATCGAGAGCCGACCGACTCCGGTCATCGGCCCCGTGGACGTCGTGAACGGCCGGGTGCAACTCAACAATCTGCCGGTTCCCGACGGGACGCAGTGGCAATCCGTCCGGATTTACCGCAACACGGCCACGGATCCCACGGACTTTCAGCTCGTCGGCGAACTGCCCTACAACGCCGCCGATCCGACCCAAAATACGAGCTTCACCGATAACGTCAGCGACGCGGTCCTGCAGGGGACGGCCGCGGGCATGACCGCCCCGCGCCAAAGCCTCAACATGACGGGTCCGCCGGCGACCAGCAGCACGCTGCTGACCAACCTGCTGCAAAACAACGGCACCAGCAGCCAGAGTTTGTTCCAAACCGGGACGCTGAGCTTTACCGGTGAGAAAGGACAAGACACGCTCTCGGCTCAGACGATGCAAATCACGTCGACGACCACCGTGCAGGATTTGTTGACCTTTATCGACCAGGCCACTGGCATCCAAAACAACAACGCGTCGACCTCCGCCAATCCCATCCCCAACGACTCCTCCGGCCAGCCGCCGGGCGCGACGATCAACGCCAACGGACAAATCACCATCGTCAGCAACAACGGACAAGATCTGGCGGTCTCGATCAACCCGTCGGCTTTCCAAGTCACGTCGAGCACTGGTACGACCACGCCCATCAGCCTGAACTTCAACGTCACGCAAAAGGCGGTTGGCAATGGAGCCACCGCGAACCTGGTGGTCTACGATTCGCTGGGCGATCCGATCAACGTCACGGTGACCGCCGAAATGCAATCGCAAACCAGCAGCGAGACCACCTACCGCTGGTACGCCGATTCGCCGAACAACGAGCCGGGAAGCGGCGCGGCGATCGCCGTGGGCACCGGCTTGATCAGCTTCGACGGCCAAGGCAATTTCGTCGGCGCCACGAACGATACGGTCAGCGTTGACCGGAGTAATTCGCCCGCCACGTCGCCGTTGAATTTCCAACTCAATTTCTCGGCCCTGAGCGGATTGTCGGCCACGAGCAGCAGCCTGAGCGACTCCGGACAGGATGGTTTTCCGCCGGGACAGCTCACCAGCTACAACATCTCCGGCGACGGCACGATCCAAGGCGTCTTCGACAACGGCACGCAGCGCACCCTGGGGCAACTCCAATTGGCGCGTTTCGCCAATCCCGACGGACTGGTCCAACAGGGACAGAACCTGTTCTCGGCCGGCGTGAACTCGGGCCTGCCGGTCATGGCCGCTCCCTCCTCCGAAGGCGTGGGTTCGATCGTGTCCGGCGCAGTGGAACTCTCGAACACCGACATCAGCGCCAGTTTGATCACCTTGATCTCCGCCTCGACCATGTACCGCGGCAATTCCGAGGTCATCAGCACCGCCAACCAATTGTGGACCGCGCTGCTGAATCTCCAGCAGGGCTGATCTTAGCCGGGCACGCCCATGATCAAGCTCACGCATCTCAGCGGCGAAGAGTTCGTCGTCAACGCCGACCTGATTCGCTACGTCGAGCGCCGCCCCGACACGTTCGTCACGCTCACCAGCGGCGACCGGCTCGTCGTGCGCGAATCGATGGACGAAGTTCTGCGCCGTGCCCTCGATTATCAGCGGGCCAAATACCTGCTTCCCGCGCCGCACCTGGCCGCCAGCGCGTGAGCGCCTGGCAGGCGCCGCCGAAAAGGCCCCATCGGCTTGCGGCTCCGGGTTCCATTCGGCGAACGCCCGTGCCATTTTGCCAAAAAGTGCGGACAATTCCTTAAGTCCTGGGTCTGCGCGTCAAAAAGCGCAAACCAAGGCGGGTTGGCGTGCGTAGCACATGCACCGACCACTTGCTACATGCAAGCGCATTGGCACTTGCTCGCGGGCCATGTCCCCGAGCGCGGGTGGCAATTAAGATAGAAGCGGGCAGACCGTGCCAACTGCCGCGGCCAGCGAATTCCGAGCGTGTTGAGGACCCTGCGTTGACTCGAACCCCGAGCGTCACCATTGCCGAGCGGTCGGCCGAAGCAGCAACTGAGGCGGCTGGCAGCGACACGCGGGGGGTGGTCGTCGTCGGTCATGGCACGCTCGACGTCCTGGGCAAAGCGGAATTCTTCGAGACCGTGGATTTGCTCGCGCGGCAGTTGCCGGGCTGGGTGGTAGAGCCCGCGTTTCTGGAAATGGCGGCCCCCGATTTGGCCGTGGCCATCCAACGTGCAGTCCAACGCGGAGCCCGAGAGGTGCAGGTGCTGCCGCTCTTTTTGTTTGCGGCCGGGCATGCCAGGTTCGATCTTCCGCGCTTGCTGGAAGCCGTGGCTCCCCAACACCCGGGGATTCACTTCTCACTACGGCCGGTGCTCAATTGTCAGGGCGATCTGGTTGCACTATCGGCCCTGCGATTTTGCGAGGCCGTCAATCACCAGGCCGGCTACGAAGCGGCCGAAACGCTGCTGGTGCTCGTGGGCCGGGGCAGCAACGATCCGCAAGCCACGACCGAGATGCTCCGCTTTGCCGGCCTTCGTGGCCAGCGGACCCCGCTGGGCGCCGTCGAAACGTGCTTCCTGGCCATGTGCGAGCCGTCACTGGAGCAGGCACTGGCGCGGGCGGCAAACTCGGCATTTCGCCGCGTCGTGGTCCAGCCACACCTCTTGTTCCACGGCGCGCTGAACGATCGGGTCCAAGCGACCGTGAAGCGGTTGGCCAGCCAAAGCACGGACAAGGCCTGGGTTAGCATCGCCCCGCTAGGGCCTCACCCGTTGCTCGCCTCCGCAGCGCTCCAGGCGTCGGGCCTGGCTGCCAATCCGGCATGAAATAAAAGAACGCACCCCCCGTGGTCCTAGCTTGGTTAAGCTGATCTTGCTTCGCTGGCAGAGAATGTATAGCATCGTGTTAACTCTTTATGTTTCGAGAACTTATTGACTTGGCACCGGGGGCCAGCGCGGGCTCGCGGCGGCAGCCAGTCAACGATTATTGTCGAGCGGCTCGCGGACTTTCCGCCGGGCTGCCCAGGCCGCAAATTCGTCAAGCTTTCCTCAAAACCCGCAATTGTTTCGCCTCGCGGAAGGATACGTAATGAGCCGTTTTCCACTGACATCGAGTCGTTTGCGCATGCTTTCCGCCACGAGCCTGCTGCTGTTGGGCGGCCTGTTTTACAGCGTTTGCCATGCGGATATCGAGGGTCAAACGGCCACCGATCGCCAGGTGACGCTGGCGGTCACCTCCCTGATGCGCAGCGAGCACCTGACGCGTCACCCGTTGGACGGTGAAATCGCCACCCGTTGTATGACGCTGTACCTCAAAACGCTCGATCCCTGGAAGCTCTACTTTTTTCAGGCCGATGCCGACAACTTCATGGCGCGCAATGACGAGTTGATCCAACAGGTGCGCCGCGGTGATGTGTCGCTGGGACACGATGTGTTCAACGCGTTTCTCAGACGGGTCGACGAGCGGGTGAAATACGCCGACGAATTTCTGGCAGCCAAACTCGACTTCGACGCCGACGAGGGAATGGTCTCCGACCCGGACGCGGCCAAGTACGCCACCACGCCGGACGAAGCCCGCGACCTGTGGCGCAAGCGCGTCAAATACGATCTGCTGGTGCTCAAGGCCGACAAAACGGAAGGCGAAGAGGCCCGCAAGAAGCTCTCGCGGCGATACCACAGCTTCGTCAAGCGGATGCACCAGACCGATCACGAAGAACTGCTGGAGATGTACCTGACTTCGCTGACCATGTCGTACGACCCGCACTCGACCTACATGTCGCCCAGCACGCTCGATAACTTCGAGATCCAGATGAAGCTGGAGTTGGACGGCATCGGCGCGCAGCTGCAGTTCGACGACGGCTTTACGGTGGTCAATAAGATCATTCCCGGCGGCGCGGCCGACAAGGACAAGCGGCTCAAGGCCGAGGACAAGATCACGGGCGTCGCACAAGGCAAAGACGGCGAAATGGTCGACGTGGTCGACATGAAATTGTCCGACGTGGTCAAGCTGATCCGCGGCAAGCGCGGCACCCTGGTGCGGCTGGAAGTCCTCCCGCTGGGCAAGGGCGAAAAGCAGGTTTACGACATCACACGCGCTCAGATCGAGCTGACCGACAGCGAGGCTCGCGGCCAGATCTTCGAGGAAAAGCGGGGCGGGCAGACCATCAAGGTGGGCGTGATCGACCTGCCCAGCTTTTACATGGACATGGAAGGCGCGCGGCACAATCGCCCCGACTACCGCAGCACGACCCGAGACGTTGGCAAGCTGCTGGATGAGTTCAACGACAAGAACGTCGATGCCCTCGTGCTCGACCTGCGCCGCAACGGCGGCGGCTCGCTGACCGAAGCCATCAATCTTACCGGCCTGTTCATCGACGAAGGCCCGATTGTCCAAGTGAAGGACAAAGACGGCAAAAAGCAGGTTTACAACGATCTGGACCGGGGCGTGAAATGGGACCGGCCGCTGGTCGTGCTCACCAGCAAGTTCAGCGCCAGCGCCAGCGAGATCTTCGCCGGCGCCATTCAGGACTATCGCCGCGGACTGATCGTCGGCGATCGCTCCACCCACGGCAAAGGCACGGTGCAAAGCCTGCTCGATCTGGGCCGGCAATTGTTCCAGATTCCCAATGCACCCTCGCTGGGCGCGCTCAAGCTCACCATGCAGCAGTTCTATCGTCCGGACGGCGATAGCACGCAGAACCGCGGTGTGCGGGCCGACCTTCCGCTTCCCTCGCTCACCGCCGAGTTGGACGTCGGCGAAGCCGATCTGGAGTACGCCTTGCCGTTCGACCGCATCGACGCCGTGCCCTACGACAAAGTGAACATGGTCGACCAGGGCAAGATCGACCGGCTGACTGCCCTCTCGCAAGAGCGGCAGAAGGCGTCGACCGATTTCCACAAAGTGCTGCGCAACATCAAGCGCTATCACGAGCAAAAGGCCCGCAAAACCGTCACGCTCAACGAGAAGAAGTTCCTGGCCGAGCGTGCCGAGCTGGACCTGGACAAAGAGCAGGAGAAGGATCGCGACGAACAGAACGATCCGCATCGTCCGATCTTCGAGCGGGACTTCTACGGCAACGAAGTCATCAGCATCACGCTCGATTTCCTGCAGCAGTCCAAGCTCGCCGCCCGCTAATTATTTGGCGTCGGCCGAGCTAACAGGTCGTAGGCGAGCCCCGTGGCGTCAGCCCCGGGGAGTCCCCGCGTCACCAACCACTCCAGCGCAAGCACAAGCCCAGGGGGGGTTGCAACCCCTGGGCTTGTGCGTTTTTTCACCGTCTGGTACCTGGCTCGACGCCGAATCGCCATGCCTGCGCTATGGCTAGGGGGCGCGGTCCCCGAGCAATAGCGGCAACAGCTTGGCCGCGATGCTGGTCTGGGCAGCGATTTTCGACGTCGCTATGATCGAGCCGAAATCCCGCCCCCACGATTGCGAGCACGCATGCTCCGTTTCATGACGCTGTTGCTTATCGCCGCCTCGCCGGCGGCCGCATTTGCCGCCGACCCGAACGATGAGACGACTACCGGCCTCAGGGAAGGCATCCGACTGATCCAAAACGATGCCGCCTACCTCGACCGGGTCGGGCGTGCAGAGTCGTGGTTTGAGGAAGGGAACGCCGACCGGGCGATCACCGATTGCAACGAGGCCATCCGACTCAATCCGAACGATCCACTTGCCTACCTCGTTCGCTCGAGCGTGTGGACGGAAAAAGGCGAAAGCGAGAAGGCGATCGCTGATTGCAACGAGGCCATTCGACTCGATCCCAAGGATCCAGATGCCTACATCGCCCGCTCGGGCGTGTGTACGGCAAAGGGCGAAACCGATAAGGCGATCGCTGATTGCAGCGAGGCCATTCGGCTCGATCCCAAGAGCGATGTGGCCTACCTTATCCGAGGGCTGTTACGGTCGTCCAAGCAGCAATACGACCGGGCGATCGCCGATTACAGCGAAGTGATTCGGCTCAATCCCAGCAACCCGGAAGGATACGATGGCGTCGCCTGGTTGCGGGCCGCATGCCCGGACAGCCGCTATCGCGGTGCGTCGGCGGCGATTAAGTTTGCCACCAAGGCCTGCGAGCGGACGTTGTGGAAATCTTCGATCGAACTTGATGTGCTGGCTGCCGCTTATGCCGAATCGGGCGAGTTCGACAAGGCGATTCAATGGGGCGAGAAGGCGCTGAACGCCGCCGTCGAATCCGAAAAGGAAGCAATCGGCGGCCGCCTGGCGCTCTACCGGCGGAGCAAACCCTATCGTAAAAAGTTCGGAATAGAGGAAATTTTAAAGTAGCTCACTCGCCCCGGCCTTAGTTCGGAATTTGGGTCAGAACTAATTATTAAGGCAAGTCGATTAGCAAGTTTTTTTTCGGCCTGCCACGCGGGCGAATCGTCAGGTCGAGACCAAGTTCCTTAGCCAAACGTTCAACCCAGGCTACTTCTCCATAAGGCAAACCCATCGCGTTCGAACGCCGTATCGATGCCAGCGTGTGTTCCTCGAAAGGCCGATGCACCATCGCGGCCCAACGTCGCTGGCGAACTGCCGCGTACGGCGACAACTCCTCGTAGGTGAGGAGCGGATCCAACAGGATGCTCGCAACACCCAGACCGTGGGTTGGATAACTGCTCCAGGGATAATCTTCGGCGCGATTCACGATGTCCGCCCGCAGTGGATTGGCCTCGATGTATCGCAGCACCGTCAGCAGGTGCTCGTCATTCTGTACCACAGAACTCTTGAATCGTCCCTGCCATACGTGCCCGCCAGAATGATACTGCTTGTGATACCGTTGCGTATGAGAGACCAACAAGCTCTGCATGGTCCGGCTGATGGATGTTCTCCCGGGCCGGATCAGCAGATGAAAGTGATTATTGAGCAGGCAATAGCCGTACAACTCAAACGGTTTCCGTTCCTTGAGTTCTCCGAGTGCTGTTAGAAACGCCTCGAAGTCCCCCTTCTTCCGAAACACCGACTGCCGGTTGTTGCCGCGATTGACGACGTGGTAAATCAACCCTTCTTCAATTGGTCGCAATGGTCGAGGCATGGGCGCAACCTACCAGGCCAACCAAGCCGCGTCAATAAAATAGTTCTGACCCCTTTTCGATTCCACAAGCGCCCGGCGCGGCGGCTGCGAGGGTCACTTGGCGAACGGATCGTCGGCCTTGGCGGCGGGCGGGTCGGCGGCGGCGTTGGCGGCTGCGGCGGCAGGCTTTTTCTTGACCGCGGCGGTGTCCGCCTGTTTGGCCGGCGGGGCCGTGTGGCCCAGCGGTTGCGACAGGCCGGCTTCATGAAAGCACGACAAATAGCCGTTGGAGTTGCCCAGGTAGACGCGGTCGGTGTCGCGGTTCAGATACTTGATCGGCAGGGCAATCGTGTCGTACAGCGCCTGCTGCGATCCGGTAGCACTGTCCAGCACGAGCAGTTGGCCGAGTAGATTGGACGCATAGATCCGGCTGGCACTGGCCGCCAAAAACTGCCGGACGCCGGGGACAAACCATTGCTGCGTTCCCGAGTCGGCCGCCACTTTCCACATCCCGCCTGAATCGGCTACGACATACAGCGATTCGCCCACGGCCACCGGCGGCTGCCGGCTCGGTCCGCCCAGCGCAAACTGCCAAAGCTTGTTGCCGTGGAGGTCGTCGATGGCATAGACGAATCCGTCCAATGACGCGAAGAAGATGCGCGGCGAACGATGGGCCAGCCGGCCGACCACTGGGCCGCCGGCGACAAACCGCACCCGATTGGTCGAGTTGGTCAGCGCGTCGATGTAGACGTTGCCGGCCCGAGTGCCCCACATCAACCGCGACTCGGACACCAGCGGCGGCGCCTCTGTCGCACCCTGGCCAAAGAAAATCAACGCCGCCCGATCGACCGCCGTCTTGGGCGCCAGCATATACACTTCCAAGGCGCCGCTGAGCATCGGCAAATACACGCGATCGGCCGTAATGGCCGGGCCTGCGCTGGGGCTGCCTTTT
Organism: Pirellulales bacterium; assembly: GCA_036509275.1. GTDB lineage: Bacteria > Planctomycetota > Planctomycetia > Pirellulales > PNKZ01 > DATATB01. The sequence continues at coordinate 8,768 of DATCFX010001308.1, forward strand.
AGCTGCCGGGTCCATTGCACGCCGCCTGTCGAGCGATCGAGCGCGTAGAGCGTGCTGCCGTTGACCACGGCCACGTGTTGGCCGAAGGCGGCCACGGGCACGCTGGGGTAGTTGGCGTTGCCGACGATCACGTTCCACAGGCTGCGGCCGGTCTCGGCGTCGATGGCTTCGACGTCCGCACGGTCGCTTTGTGCGAACAAAACGTTGCCCTGCAACACCAGGTGGCTCAGACGAGCGCGGGAGCTATCGAGCCGGGCACGCGTCTGCCAGGCCTGGACCAGTGCGGTCTGGGCCGGGGTCGGGGGAGGGACCGTCGGCTTGGCCGTGGCGGGCGGCGCGCTCGCTGGGTCGGCCGTTTGGGCCACGGCCGGCAAGGCAGCCAACAGCGTAAGGCACAATCCGAGCAGAGCGGGCAACCGCGGCATGGCAGCATCCGGTTGAAAAAAAGACCGACGACAGGCGCCAGCGGCTCGCAGCGGCCGCCAGCGACCCTGATTTCCACTCGCGAAATGGCCGGCCGACGGATAGCGGACGGGGGCCGACCTTTCTATGATACCCACAGGCAAAGCCGGGGAACCAGGGAAAAAAACCGGTCCCGACGCGGGCCGCGCAGGAGCACCGGTGAGGCATTTTGGGACACTGAGCCAGGCGGCTGAAACCGCAATCGAGGAGTCGCTCGGCTATTTGAACCTCGCCGGCGGCTCGGCGGATCCGCGCTTTCTGAAGAACCTCAACGAGCTGTT
>DATCFX010001309.1:0-13890 GCA_036509275.1 Pirellulales bacterium
GATTTTCAGCTCGTTCAGGATGGCATGCATCGTCCGATCGACGGCCGCGAAAATACTAGGGCCGCGCGCCTCGGCGGCCAGCTCGCGTTGCCGCCTACGGCGAGGTTGGGCGATCGCGTCGTGCGCCACAAACGGCGCCGCGGCCAGGCCCACGAGGCTCGATAACACGCTGCGACGGGTGATCTTCGTCATGGCAAACACCTGCGAAAAACGCTTAGGATCGACCGAAAAATAACTTCTCCGCAACCCCCCTCTCCCCTTACGGGAGAGGGTCGGGTGAGGGGCCGGGAAAAACGGAAGTTATTTTTCGGTCGATCCTTAGGAAAACAATTCACGGATCGGCTGGCCTTTGCCGTCCTCGGTCACGTAAAACGGCCGCTTTTCGACGTCCACGGCCGTCTGGGGCGAGATGCCCAGCGCCGTATAGATCGTGGCGTGCAGGTCGGGGATCGTGACGGGGTTTTTCGTCACCACGCAGGGGCGCTCGGCCGCGGTCTCGCCGTACAGAAAGCCGCGTTGCATCCCGCCGCCGAACAGCACCACCGATCCCGCCCCGGTGAAATGCCGGTGCAGCCCGTAGTGCTTCATTTCCTTGAGCACGTCGGTCTTGGCTCGCGACTGATCGCGGGCCGTGCTGCCCGGCACGCCCTCGATCATCATGTCGCGGCTGAACTCGCTGGCCAGCACGACCAGCGTGCGCTCCAGCAGGCCGCGGCTTTCCAGGTCGAGGATCAATTGGGCGATGGGCCGATCGATGGCCTGCTTCATTTCCTTGGCCGTGGTATGTCCGTTTTCATGCGTGTCCCAACTCATGAACGGCACGTACTCGGTTGTCACCTCGATGTACCGCGCGCCGGCCTCGGTCAAACGCCGCGCCAACAGGCAGCCCTGCCCGAAGCGGCCGGTGTTGTATTTGTCAAAGCTCTCCTGTGGCTCTTTGCTCAGGTCAAAGGCATCGCGCTGGGGCGAGTTGAGCAGCCGATGGGCGTTGTCGATCGAGCGCAGCATCGATTGCTGGTGGTAGTCGCTGGCCAACGCCGCCAGCGGACTTTGCCCGAGCAGCCGCTCGTAATGTTTCTGCCGGCTCTCGAACCGCTCGCGCGTCATGCCCTTGGGCGGGCGCACGGACGCCACCGCGTCCATCGGATAAGGCAAGTTGAACGGCCCGTACTCGCTTCCCAGAAAACCAGCGGTCGTAAACGCCTTCAGCTCGTCCGACTCGCCCACGCCTTCGAGCCGCTGCCCGACGTTGATGAAGGCTGGAATCGCCGGATTCTTCGGCCCGCGCAGCCGCGCAATCCACGCGCCGATGTGCGGCGCGGCGACCGTTTGCGGCGGCACATAACCGGTGTGCCAATGATACTGGTGCCGTGAGTGCAGGATATTGCCCAAGTCGGCCACGACGTGCGAACGAACGAGCGTGGCCCGGTCCATCACGCGGGCAATGTTCTCCAGGCCCTCGGAGATTTTGATGTTGTCCACCGCCGTGTCGATCGCCGGGAACGTGCTCATCACCTTCTCGACCGGCAGCCCGACCTTGAACGGCACGTAGCGCTTCGGATCGAACGTCTCGGGCGCGGCCATGCCGCCGGCCATCCACAGCACGATGCAGGTATCGGCCGTGGGCCGCGGCTGTTTCCGATGTTCTCGCGCCAGGAGTTCCGGCTCGCCGCCGGCCAAAGCCGCCAAGGCTGCGGCACCCGTGGCGCGCAGAAAATCGCGGCGCTGCCAGGATTCGGCGTCCGCTGCCCGCTCCTCTCCTTGTGGGAGAGGGACGGGAGATGAGTGGGCTGGGATCGCCCCAGAGCGTGCGGTGCGACGGTCGTTCATGGCTGCCGGCGGCCCTTTCAACGAATCAATTGAAACTCAGGAAGCATGCACACGATCCACAGCAAGTCGGCCACCGATTCCGCGGAGGGCTTCGCTCCGACGATCTCGCGGGCCGTGGCCAACTCGTCGGCCGTCGGCCGGCGGCTGAAGCTGAGCAGATAGATCGACTCCACGAATTGCTCGCTCGTCGCCTTACCGGCCGACTTGAGCCGGCTCGCCGCGCCGCGCGCGAGCAAGTCGGCAAAAATCTGCCCGTTCGACAAATCCAGCGCTTCGAGCGTCGTCAGCCGGTCGCTACGGGTCGTGACCACCTGGTCGTGGTTCGGCCGGCCCAGCGAGCGCATCAAGGCGTCGTTGCGCGCTAGCGCGGCGCGCAACAATTCCCGCTGCTTGCTGGCCGCCCGCGGTGGGTGTACCGGCACCAGCCGCCTGGCAGCCTCCGTGCCGGTCACCGTCCAGACCGCATCGAAAAACTGCTCGGCCGTCATGCGTTTGACCTGCGGGCCGCGAAACACGTAATCGTCGGCCGCCGGCTCCTCGTCGCTGATCGCGCTGGCGGATTGATAGGCGCGGCTGGTGGCGATGTGCTGGAGCAACTGCTGGAGGTCGTAGCCGTGATCGACCAGGTACGACGCGAGGTACTCCAGCAAGTCGGCGCTCCACGGCTCGCCGGCCATGATGTCGACCGGCTGCACGATGCCCCGGCCCATCAGCCGCTGCCAGAGGCGATTGACGATGGTCCGCTGAAAGCGGCCGTTGTCGGGGTGCGTCACGAGGCCGGCGAGTTGCTCGAGCCGCTTGGCCCGCGGCGCGGCGGCGTCGATCGTGCCCAACTCCGGCCACAGGAAGTGGGCCTTGGCCAGCTTGCCGGTGGCCTTGTCGCAGCGGTGAATCTCCAGCGGCCGCTCGGCGACCACCGCCGCCAGCCCGTAGGCGTCGTCCAGCTTCCAATCGTCGATGAAGCTGTCGTGGCACGACGCACACTTCATATTGATGCCGAAGAATACCTGCGACAGATTCTGCGAGAACTGGATCTCGCGCTGCTGGCTGGCGTTGATCCGCCCGCGCCACTGGATGCCGTGCAAAAACCCTTCGGACTCGGGCTTCGGGTTCACCAGCTCGCGCACGAACCGGTCGTAGGGCTTGTTGTCCAACAGCGCTTGATAGAGCCAGGCCGTGATGCTTTTGCGGCCGTTCTCGCGGAACCCGATGCCGCCGTCGTCGTTGCGCAACAGATCGTTCCAAAAGGTCAGCCAGTGATCGGCATAGGCCCGGCGATCGGCGAGCAGGCTGCGCACGAGGCGTTCGTGCTTGTCGGGCGAGGGATCGTGCTCAAACGCTTCGACCTCCGGCGGCGCGGGCAATAGCCCGATCACGTCCATCGACACTCGGCGCACAAACGCCGCGTTGTCCAGCGCCGGCGGTTGGGCCACCTTGTGAGCGGCAAAATAAGCCGCCAGGATGCGATCGATCGGGTGCTCGACGCCCGGCTTCGAAGGCGGCAATTCTGACCGCCGCACTTTGAGCGGGGCGACGTACGCCGCCTTCTTGAACGTGAAGCCCGGTTCCCACCGCGCGCCTTGCGCAATCCAGGCCCGCAGCACGCCGATTTCCTTGGCCGACAGCGGCCGCTGATCCTTCGGCGGCATCCGCTCGTCGAGATCCGCGCTGGTGATGCGCTCGATCAGCTCGCTCGCGGCCGGTTCGCCGGGGGTCACCGCCTCGGACTCGAGCATCGCCTCGCGCGTATCGAGCGAAAACGAGCCTTTGTACGTGCCGCTGGTATGGCAGCTTGCACACCGGGCTCGAATCACCGGCACGACATCGTGGGCAAAGTCGATCTTGGGCGGCGGCTGCGTCTTGGTCAGAGCCTGAGTTTTGGTCAGCGTCTGGGCCGCTGCCGGGGCCAGCCACCAGGCTAGCGCCGCCAGAGCGACGACCAGCCGCGCCACAGTCAGCCGCGCGACGGGCCATGAATACCGGCGGCTCATCGGTGGGGAATTCCTAAAGCGGGAGGTCGCAGTCAGGCGGGAGTGAACACCTGCCAGGATACCATCATCCCCGCGCCGTTGTCGCCTTTTTTTCGGCAGGCATTTGAGCGAACATTAGCCGGCACATTCATGTGCCGTGCCGGCTACTTTGGGCTCGCGGGTGGCGACCACCCCTCAGATCATGTAATACCAGTCCTGCTTGTCGTCCAGGCGTTGTCCCAGTCGCGGGCAGTCGGGGCACAGATCTTCCTGCACGATCTCGTAGGCATGCCGCACGGCGGCCAGCGTGGCCGACCAGACGACGCCAGTTTCTTCGAATATCCGGTCCGGACCCAGCAGCGCCCGAATGCCGCCGGAGTCGAGCGCTTTGGCCATTTCCGGCTGAATGCCGCACAGCAGCACGGCAATGTCCCGTGCTTGCATCCGCCGGATGAACTTGTCCAACAGTTGCAGGCAGACCGCGTCGGGATTTCTGGCCCGTTTGAGCCGCAGCACCACGGCCCGGATGCCAGGCTGCACGGCATTCCTGATATGCAGAAAATGTTCTTCCAACTCCGGGGCGGCACCGAAGAACAACTCGCCCTCGAAGCTGTAGATCAGGATGCGTCCGCAAGGCACGTCGTCGGCCACGCGCTCGCGAACCACGCGCTCGGGCGTGAGCACCAACTCGGTGAGACGCACGCGCGCCGCGCGCGGTACATACAGCACGAACGACAGAAATACGCCGATCAACACGCAGAATTCGACCGAAATCGCCACGGCCGACACCGCCGTCAACAGCACGATTGCGGCGTCGAAGCGCGTCGCGCGCAGATAATAGGCAAGCTGCTTGCGATTCACCAGCTTCCACGCCGACAACACGAGGATGGCGGCCAGGCTGGCCTTGGGGATGTAATGCGCGTACGGCGCAAACACCAGCACCGCCGCAGCCACCGCGACGGCCGAGATCACGCCGGACCACTGCGTGACGGCGCCCGACTGCTGATTGACGGTCGAGCGCGTGAGCGAACCCGATCCGGGAAAGCACTGGAACAGGCTGCCGGCCAGGTTGGCCAGCCCCTCGCTGAGACACTGCTGATTGATATCGAGCTTCTGCTCCGTTTTCGCAGCGATCGCCTTGGCCATGGCGACCGCTTCCAGCAAACCCAGCACGGCGATCGCCAGGCCGCTGCCCGATAGCTCGCGGACCTGGGCCCAAGAGACCACCGGCAGTTGAAAGGACGGCAGGTGCTGCGGGATCGGGCCCACGACCCCCACGCCGCGCTCTTCGAGATCCAGGCCCCAGACGATCGCCGCCATGCCGACCACGGCTAGCAGAAACTCGGGAATCCGCAGCCGCAGCCGCGAGTTGACCAGCCGCAGGACGAGCACCAGCGCGATCGTGGCCAGGCCCACGAGCACGGTGTTCAGGTTGGTCTTGTCGGCTTGGGCCAGCGTCAGCCACAGGCGTTTGAGAAAATGATCTTCGCCCGTGCCGCGGGCCGGCAGCCCGAGCAGGTTTTTCAACTGACCGAGCACGATCAGCGTCCCGGCGCCCAGCGTAAAGCCGACGATCACGGCGTGCGAGATATACCGCGTCAGATCGCCCAAGCGTAGCAGCGTGATCGCCATTTGGATGGCGCCCACGAGCATTGCCAACAGCACGGCGGCTTGCACCCGATCGTCGGCGCCGTAAAGGGCCAGGGCGCTGAAGACGGCGATCGAAATGGCATTGGTCGGACCGTTGATCAATTGCCGGGAGGAGTCGAACACTGCGCCGACCGCCGTCATCACAATGGCCGTGTACAGGCCGTAGTACGGCGGCAGCCCCGCGATCTGGGCATAGGCCATCGATTGCGGCACGGCGATGGCCGCCACGGTCAGGCCGGCCACCGTGTCGGACCCCAGCGCCGGCCACGAGTACGTCCGCAGCGCGTCCAGCGCCGGCACGCGCTGCCAGAGCTTGGCGGTCAACCGCGACGGCTCGCCGGTCATCTCGGCGGCGGCAACGTTCGAATTGCCCACGGGAAAGCCCGCAGAAGGCCTGTGCATCGCGCTGAAACGAACTGGGGGAAGGGAACGGATAAATACAGCCACAATATAGGTTAATGGCTGCCGCCGGGTCGATCCCAAACCATCGCGCCGCCCAAGCGTGATGGGTAAATCCGCGTACCAGCGCTCGGTGTTCGGCACCGGACTTGGGCTGAATGGCCCCCGCATTTTTTCGAGGCTTGCTGGGCGCGATTCTGCTAAACTGTGTGGCAATGGCAAGCCGAACGTTCCCGCCTCTTGCCACCCGCCCAACACCTCACACCGCCATGCTTGCCGACAGCACCAAGCGTCCGCGATTTTGGCCCTGCTGGCAGACGGCCGTGGCCGCTTTGACCTTGTTCTGCGGCGCTCCGTGTACGGCCGCCGAGCCGGCGGCAGCCGTCGAGTTTAACCGCGACGTCCGGCCCATTCTCTCCGACAAGTGTTTTTTATGTCATGGCCCCGATCGGGCCAGCCGCCAGGCCGATTTGCGGTTGGATGTTCGCCAGGACGCCCTGGCCGCGCGCGACGGCGCGAGCCCCATCGTTCCTGGCCAAGCCGCCCAAAGTGAAGTCATCCGGCGCATCGTCAGCGATGATCCCGACGAGCAGATGCCGCCGCCCTCGTCGAAACTCAAGCTTGCCGCGCGCGAAATCGAAACGCTCAAGCGGTGGATTGCTGCCGGCGCCGCCTACGAGCCGCACTGGTCGCTGATCCCGCCGCGCAGCCCGGCCGTGCCGGCCATTACGGATCGATCGAAAAATAACTTCTCCGCTACCCCCTCTCCCCTGGCGGGAGAGGCCAGGGTGAGGGGGGCCGGAAAAAACGTAAGTTATTTTTCGGTCGATCCTCAGCAGGCCGCCGGCAGCCTCAATCCCATCGATCACTTCATCCGCGCCCGGCTCCCATCGCAGGGGCTCGGTCCCGCCGCCGAAGCCGACAAGCCGACGCTCTTGCGGCGCGTGACGTTCGATCTCACCGGCTTGCCGCCGACGCCCGCCGAAGTCGATGCCTTCCTCGCCGACACGTCGCCCCAGGCGTACGACAAGGTGGTCGATCGCCTGCTGGCCTCGCCGCGCTATGGCGAGCGGATGGCGACTGGCTGGCTCGACGCGGCCCGCTATGCAGACACCAATGGTTATCAGAGCGACGAGCAGCGGCAGATGTGGCGCTGGCGCGATTGGGTGATCGACGCGTTCAACCGCAACTTGCCGTTCGACCAGTTCACGATCGAGCAGTTGGCCGGCGACCTGCTGCCCAATCCCACGCTCGAGCAACTCGTGGCCACCGGCTTCAACCGCAACCATCGGGCCAACTCCGAAGGCGGCATCATTGCCGAGGAGTTTCTCGTCGAATACGCCGTCGACCGCCTCGACACCACGGCCACCGTCTGGCTCGGGCTGACCATCGGCTGCGCCCGCTGCCACGACCACAAGTACGACCCCATCACGCAGAAGGAGTTCTACCAACTCCTTGCCTTCTTCAATAACGTGCCCGAACAGGGCAAAGTCACGCGGGTCGGCAACGCCCCGCCCAAGATCCAAGCCCCCACTCCCGCCATCGAGAAGGAAATCCAGCGGCTGGACGCGGCCTTGGCCGAAGCGGAAGCCGGTTGGCGGAAATTGCGGCCCGAACTGGCCGCTGCGCAGCGGGCTTGGGAGCAGACCTTCTCCGGCGACGCGCCGGTGGTCATCGACAATCTAGCTGTCCATTTCGATCTCGACGGCCAATTCTCCGATGCTCAAGGCAAGCACACCGCGGCAAAACCGGTCGGCAGCCCGCCCGCATTCGTCCCCGGCCGGCTGGGGCGAGCCGCCAGGTTCGATGGCAGCCAGTTCATCGATGCCGGCGATCTGGCCAACTTCGGCGAATCCGCCAAATTCTCGTATGGTGCCTGGATTCGGCCCGAGGGGACCGGGCCGATGGCCGTGCTTTCGCGCATGGATCAGGACGAGTCGTACATCGGCTACGACTTGTTTGTCGATGGTGGCAAAGTGCAAGCCGACCTCGCCAACCGCATCCTCGATGATTCGATCCGCGTGGAAACCACCGCGCCGCTGACACCCGGCGCCTGGCACCACGTGCTGGTCACCTACGACGGCACGCGCGCGGCCAAAGGCCTGCGCATTTACGTCGACGGCATCCGGGCCAAACTGAACGTCCTTGCCGAAACGCTCAGCAATTCGATCGTCACGACGGAGCCGCTGCGGATCGGCGCGCGGGGCACAGGCAGCCAATTCCGCGGCTTGATCGACGACGTACGGATTTACAATCGCGAGCTCACGGCCGATGAAGCCGCCACGCTGGCCAGCATCGAGTCGATTCGGCAGATCGTCGACACGGTGCCCGCGCGGCGTACGCCGGCCCAAGCGGTGAAGCTGCAAAGTTATTTTCTCGCGCACGGCGCGCCGCCGAAGCTGCGCGCGGCGTATGCCGAGTTCGAGAAGCAACGAAAGCTGCGCAAAGATTATGAAAAGACCATTCCCACCACCATGGTGATGCAGGAAAAGCCGACCCGCGGCGACACCTTCGTGCTCATCCGCGGCGAATACGACAAGCCCGGCGAAAAAGTCTGGCCCGGCGTGCCGGCCGCGCTGCCGCCGCTCGGCACCTCACACGCTGAGCAGCCCAATCGGCTCGACCTGGCACGCTGGCTCGTCGATCCGGCCAATCCGCTCGTGGCCCGGGTCACGGTGAACCGCTTTTGGCAGCTTTACTTCGGCACCGGACTGGTCAAAACCGTTGAAGATTTTGGCGCCCAGGGCGAAGTACCCATCCAGCAGGATCTGCTCGATTGGCTGGCCGCCGAGTTCATCCGCACCGGCTGGGATGTCAAGCGACTGCAAAAGCTGATCGTCACCAGTGCCGCGTATCGGCAATCGTCGAAACTTTCGCCCGCCCTGCTGGCCCGCGATCCAGACAACCGGCTGCTGGCGCGCGGGCCGCGCTACCGGCTCTCGGCCGAAATGATTCGCGACGCCGTGCTGTCCGTCAGCGGCCTGCTGGTCGAACAAGTTGGCGGGCCATCGGTCAAGCCGTACCAGCCAGCCGGTCTATGGGAGGAACTCGGCGCCACGGCCGGCAAGTATCCGCAGGAGCACGGCGAAAGTCTCTATCGCCGCAGCATGTACACGTTTTGGAAGCGCACGATTCCGCCGCCGTCGATGATGATCTTCGATGCCGCCGGCCGCGAAATGTGCTCCGTGCGCCACACGCGCACCAACACGCCGCTGCAAGCGCTAACGCTGCTCAACGACGTACCGTATGTCGAGGCGGCCCGCAAACTCGCCGAGCGGACCTTATTGAATGGTGGCACCGACGAAGGCCAGCGCCTGGCCTTCGCATTTCGCCTGGCGACAGCTCGCCAGCCGCAGCCGCACGAGCTGGCGATTCTCCGCGCGGGCCTGGCCCGTCATCTGGACGAATACCGGCGGCATCCCGACGCGGCCAAGCCGCTGTTGGCCGTCGGCGAGTCGCCGCACAATTCGCAATTGCCGCCTGCCGAACTGGCCGCCTACACCGTGATGGCCAGCGTGATCCTCAATCTCGACGAAACGATTACCAAGGAGTAGCCCAATGCACCCGCTGGCCGAGGCCGCGAACCTTGAAAATCGGCGCCATTTCCTCTCTCGCGGCGTATTGGGATTGGGCACCGCAGCCTTGGCCACGCTTTTGGCCGGAGATCGCGCGCTGGCGACCGACTCGCCCGCTCAACCGCACGGCGGCCTGACCGGCCTGCCGCACTTTCCGGCCAAGGCCAAACGCGTCATCTATCTCTTTCAGTCCGGCGCACCCTCGCAACTCGACTTGTTCGATTACAAGCCGCACCTCGAACAATTCCGCGCCCAGGACCTGCCCGAATCGGTACGGATGGGCCAGCGGCTCACCGGCATGACCTCCGGGCAGAAGCGTTTTCCCATCGCCCCATCGATGTTCAAGTTCGCCCGCCGCGGTCAGAGCGGGGCTTGGATCAGCGAGTTGATGCCGCACCTGGCCGGCGTGGCGGACGACCTGTGCTTCATCAAATCGATGCACACCGAGGCCATCAATCACGATCCGGCCATCACCTTCATGAACACCGGCGCGCAGCTCGCCGGCCGGCCCAGCATCGGCGCCTGGGTCTCGTATGGGCTGGGCAGCGAAAACGACGACTTGCCGGCGTTTGTCGCCATGATTTCGCGCGGGACCGGCCGCCCCGTGGATCAACCGCTGTACGATCGTCTATGGGGAAGCGGCTTCCTGCCTTCGCGTCATCAGGGGGTCAAGTTTCGCAGCGTCGGCGACCCGGTGCTGTTTCTCTCGAACCCGCCCGGCCTGGACACCGGCACGCGCCGCCGCATGCTCGACGACCTGGGCGCGCTCAATCAACTCAAGCTCGACGAATATCACGATCCGGAAATCGCCACCCGGATCGCTCAATACGAACTGGCCTTCCGCATGCAATCGTCCGTGCCGGAATTGACCGATGTCTCGTCCGAGCCTGACGAAGTTTTCGAGATGTACGGTCCCGATTCGCGTCGGCCGGGCACGTACGCCGCCAACTGCCTGCTGGCCCGTCGCCTGGCTGAAAGGGGCGTGCGGTTCATTCAGCTCTTTCACATGGGCTGGGACCAGCACGCCACGCTGCCCAAGCAGATTCGCGGGCAGTCGCGAGACACCGATCAGCCGTCGGCCGCGCTGGTGCAGGATCTCAAGCAGCGCGGCCTGCTGGAAGACACGTTGCTCGTGTGGGGCGGCGAGTTCGGCCGCACGGTCTATTGCCAGGGCAACCTCACCGCCACCAACTACGGCCGCGATCATCATCCGCGGTGCTACACCGTGTGGTTGGCCGGCGCCGGCATTCGCCCAGGCATGACTTACGGCGCCACCGACGAACACAGCTACAACATCGTCGCCGACCCCGTCCACGTGCATGATCTCAACGCCACGCTGCTCCATTGTCTGGGCATCGACCACCGGCGTTTGACCTACAAATTCCAAGGCCGCCATCACCGGCTCACCGACGTCCACGGCACGCTCGTCGACAAGATCCTGGCCTGAGCACGACCTTGCAGCTTCACCGCATTGCCCGTCCCCTCGGCCCCGTCCCATCGGCCCGTCCCATCGGCGCCTCGTACCATCGGAATTGCCGCGAGCTGCGCATCGCCGCCGCCGCCGACGAGTCCCACCTGGCCGCAGCCGCACGATTCCATTTAGCCATTTGCTCGCCGGCCCCGGGCCCGACCCATTCTCCCGATTGCAAATGCCCGATCGATATGCGATATTTTTTATCTTGGCTGGCCGCGGTTTCATGCCATTGGTCAGCCACCGGGGCGTGGCGCAGTCTGGATTAGCGCGCTTGACTGGGGGTCAAGAGGTCGCAGGTTCAAATCCTGTCGCCCCGATTTTCCGAAACCCACGTATCTCAAAGGATTTGCGACGACGACCTGAAAAATGCAAGTTGCGGGAATTGCACCAAAGCTTGCACCAATAATAAGTAGGCCCCGGAGGTTGTAGCCACCGGGGCCTGCTGGCGAGCTTTCCAAACTCACCGAGGAGTCATCACTCGTGATTTGGGAGGTTAGCCATGAAGCGAATCGAGAAGGTCGAGCCGTGGTTCCGCGATTTCGATGGCTGGTGGTACGTCACCAGGCGCGTGAACGGCAAACGCACGCAGATCAAGCTGGCCCAGGGCAAGGACAACGAGCCCGAGGCACGCCAGCAGTTCCATGAGTTGATGGCTTCGTGGGGCAGCGTTCGCCTGCCGCCATCGACATCGTTCTTTGAGCTTGCCAAGGCGTTTCTCGCCTGGTCGAAAGCCAACAACAGCGCCGAGACGACGGAGTGGTACCACCACTATCTGTCCAGCTTTGACGACCATTACGACGGCACAGTCGCCGAGCTGGAAACGCACGACGTAGAGGCGTGGCTCGACTCGCACACGAAGTGGAGCCAGTCCACCAGGCGGCAAGCGATCACCTGCGTGAAGCGGGCGATCAACTGGGCCTTTTCCAAGAAGGTCATTCCGGCGATGCCGGAAGGAATCCGCGATCTGAAACGGCCGCCGATGCAGAGCCGCAAGGTTCTGGTCTCGGCCAAGGACCACAAGCGGATTCTGAAGAACACCGATAAGGCATTCTCCACGTTGCTGCTCGCCCTGCGGCAGACCGGAGCAAGACCGGGCGAGATTCGGACGGTCACCGCCGCGATGGTCGACATCAAGGCCGGCATTTGGACGCTGCCCAAGCACAAGACCGTCAAGAAGACAGACGAGCCTCGCATCATCTACCTGACGCCCGACATGGTTTTGCTCACCAAGCGGCTCGCAAAAGAGAACCCGACCGGCCCGCTGTTCCGCAATGCACGCGGACAGCCGTGGACATCGAACGCCATCCGCTGCCGGATGCGACGAATGCGCGACAAGCTGAATCTGCAAGACGGCACGGTCGCCTATGCGTATCGCCATACCTTCACCACGGACGGACTGGAACGGGGCGTGCCGATCGCTGAAATGGCCGAACTACTGGGCCACGTGGATACGACAATGGTGTCCGACCATTACGCCCACTTACGCCAGCGGAAGGAGCACATGCGGAAAGCCGCTCGAAAAGCAACAAAGGGCTAGAACTTCAAATCGCTAAGCCGGGGCCGGGCGGCCGGGGGGTGCTTCTCCCTGGCCCCGACCCGGCACCGGGACAGATACGCATCAAGATCCTGCTCCGACACTCGCTTCGAACGGCCGAATTTATAATGAGGAATCTCGCCGGCTTCGAGCATTTCATAGACCTTCGATATGCTCAGACGTAGCCGCCTTGCGACCTCGTCCACGGTTAGCATCTCCGCGCCGCTTTCCCTGACCGACATGCCTTCCTCCGCGTTGCATCAGCGCAAAAAAAGAAGGGCCTCATGCCCGGGGCCGCCGATCCTTCAGCGATGCGCTGCCGTCAGCAATCCAGCGCGTCCCGCACCATGACGCGCCACTGCTCGATTTGTCGCTTGCAGAACTGCAAGAGCGTCGCGGCGACCGCCGACGCCATAATGTGCGACGGCAGCGAGATCAACCAACTCAAATGCATCCAACGCATTATCGATCCCTCTCTTTCTTTGGAAACGACTCTACTCACCGGAATGACGAGTCCCGGTGCTCCTTCACCGATCGAGACCACGATCTTGGTCGCGATCATCGCGCCCGCTCCGCTCCTCGGCTTCCTTCAGCCGATCTCCGAGAACCGAACCTCGCGGTTCCTCTTCGAGTTCACGACCATCGCCGCGGCGGGCCTCGGCCACCTCGCCGGGCGTGCGTGTACCGTAGAGGCCATATTCGGCCGGTTGCGCGACGTTGCTGTCGGGGTAGAGTGCGCCCCGAAGTTCTCGTAGCCCTTGCCGCAGCCAGGCTGAAAAATGGCCTTCGCCGATCTTCGCCATTCGTTATCTCCCGTTACCAGCGCTCCGATCGCATCTCACGGAACCGATCCGCGACCTGCTCTTGGTTGATGACCGCATCGTTCATGTCCAAGGCGCGTGTCCGTTGTTCTGTTTCCGATGCGCTCACGGAAATGAATAGACTGCCGCCGGCAAGCATCAAGTAGGTGCCCAGCGGCGGATTCACTTGCCGCAACAAGAACCCGGCTGCCATGACAATCGCGGGCTCGACAACTCGCTTGACGGTCAGCTCGGAGCATTTTGAGCTTGGCTTGATGCCGTGCGGCCAGCCCGTATAGTGCGAATGGCAATGCTCGCCGGCGATACGCCGCGCAATCGAGCCGACGCGGGCGAAGAAGCACATCACAAGATAGGCGAGCAGAAATAACATCATCGGCCGCAGGTCATAACCTGGCCAGAAGAGCGAGTAGAGCGGCACCAGCAGCAAAACCGCCGCCGCCTGCAAGCCGAGATAGCGCTCGCCCATCCCGCGATGGAGAAATACTTCCACGGAGACCGACAGCGAGCGGCAGATAAACAGGCCGACGGCCAGGCCCGTGCGGGCGGATTCCAAGGCGCTTTGCTTTTGTTGAGGCATTGTGGACATGAAGTCTGCTTCCTTTCTGCTGGCTAGGTGCGCACCGGTAGCGCGGAAATA
>DATCFX010001310.1:0-4551 GCA_036509275.1 Pirellulales bacterium
GCAGGCTGTCGAGCGAGTTGTTGCCGGCCAGAGTCAGCGTCGAGCTGCCGTTGAAGGTGACCACATTGCTGGGATCGATCTGGCCGGCGTTGGTGTCCATCGTCACGGTGGCGTTGTTGACCGTCAGGCCGCCGGCGGGAATGGTGATCCCGGAGCCGTCTAGCGTCACGGTGCCGCCGTTGATGATCGTGCCGCCGGTGTACGTATTGGCGCCGGTGATCGAGATGATCCCGGTGTAGGTGGTGCCGGTGCTGATGTTGGTCAGATCGAGTTCGACTTTGGCTGTGCCGCTGCCCAGTGCGGCGCTGGTGTCTTCGATCGTCGCATTGATCGTGAGCGTGCTGTTGGCGCTGGTGCTGCTGTTGGTGATATACAGATCCTGCGTGCCGCTGGAGGCCGACCCGCCGGCGGTAATGAACCCGTTGCCCGTGTAGGCGCCGATCGCGTTGGCATAGTTGCCGCTCTTGAGCAGGCCGCCGGCCGCGAGGTTCAACATGTCGCTGTCGTTGGCGAAGGTAAACACCTGGGTCGCCTTGGTCGCGGCCCAGTTCAAGGTGTTGAGCGTCAGTCCGCCGCTGGGCAGCACCACGTTGCCGGCCGAGACCTTGATGTTCGCGGTCGGCTCGGAAGCGCCCGGAATGGCCGTGCCGTCGTAGGCCGGGAAGCCTGCGGTGCCCAGCCCGCCCACGCCGCCCACGCCGACGCCATTGGCCGGGTCATAGCTAAAGGGAATGTAGCTGGCGAAATCGGTGCCGTTCACGGTGGCCCAGGCGCCCAGGATGTTGTTGGTCAGCGGCGGGGCGGCGTCGAAGCTGGAAATGTCGATCCCCGGCGAGTTGCCGATCAGCCCCAGGTTCGAGCCGCTGAAGTTGACCATGGCCGGCCCTGTCTCGGTGAAGCTGGCCAGCGTCAAATCGGCCGCGCTGTAGGTCCCCGACCCGGTCGTGACCGAGATCGTCGACAACCCTTGGGCAACCGCCACGTCGCCGACCGATTGGGCCGAAATCGTGTAGGCTCGGCCCGTGTAAGCGAGTGTGGCGCCTTGCAAGGTGATGGGAGCGGCGGCGTTGATGCGGTTGGCCTGCGCGACGTTGCCGTTGTCGGTCATCGCCAGCGAGCCGTAATTCACGGCTACCGACGAGGTGTTCGCGAAGGTGCCGAGGTCTTCCAAGGTCGTGACGCCGCCCATCAGCAGCGTGCCGCCGGTGTACGTGTTGCTGCTGAAGAAAGCGGTGTTGTAGTTGTTGGGGCCGGAGCGGGCGAAATACAGGTTGCCGGTGATTGCCACCGAAACGCTTTCGCTGACATCCTGGCTCAGGACAAACGTGCCCTGGTTGCCGGCGCCCAGCGGCGAGGACGTGACCGTTCCGCCCACGCTGGAGATGCCACCGGTGCTGGAGCCGATGAGCAGGCCCACCATTTGAGCCGTGCCGTTGAGGTCCAGCGTGGCGCCGGGATCCACCTGGAGATACTGGCCACCAATGCCGCCTTGGTAGCCTTCGTAGAGCGTGTCGGTGCCGCCGTTGAGCGTGACGGTGCCGCCTTGCACGCCAAAGTACGAGGCGCCGGTGTTGAAATACTGCGGCGCGTTGAACGTCAAGCTTCCGCCTAGCTCCTTGCTGACATAGCCGGAGCTGCTGATCGCGCCGTTGACCGTCAGCGACGAGCCGTCGTTGACGATCAAATCGCTATTGGCACCCGCAAACCACAGCGTTGCGCCACTGCCGATTGTCGCATCGGTGTTGTTGGTGACCATCACGTTGCCGGAGGTCAGCGTGAGCGTCGTGCCGCCGGCCGGCAGGGCGTCCAGCTTGGTTACGGCTCCGGCGTTGAAATCGAGCGCGTTGACCGTTTGCGCGCCGAAATTCAGCAGCGACTGGCTGCTGATGACTTGCACCGTGCTCGTGGTGGTCACCGACGGGTCATTGATGTCCACGCCGCTGGTGTACCCGCTGAACGTGGTAATGCCGTTGGTGCCGTAGGTGGCAAAGTCGATCCCGTTGCCGTCTCCGCCGGGCGTGCCGACGATGGCGTTGGCCAGAATGCCGGTAATGGCGGGCAGCAGCGCGGGCGCGGTGGGGAAGACAATCTGCTGGGTCGGGGTGCCGAAGGTTCCCTGGAAGTCGAGCAGCGCGCCGCCGGAACCGAGCGAAAGGCTCTTGAATCCCAGCGTGAAGGGCTGGTTGTTCGGGTTCGTGATGATGATCTGGCTCATGCCGTATTCGACCGTCAACGTGTTGGTCGTGACTTCGCTCGAACCGCTGCTGCTGTTGACGACGTAGTTGAGCGTGCTGGATTCCAAGGCGAACGCCCGGGTGCCCCCCAGCCGATTGGCGATTGGGCCGCCGCTGCCGTTGTCATTCACCGTCAGCGTGCTGTTGATCATCGTAATGCCGCCGGTGCCGCCCAACGCTCCCGCGCCGGTGACGCCGTCGCCGACCTGGACCGCGCTGCCATACGCCACCAGCCCGCCGACAAAGGAGGTGGCGTCGACGCCCAGCACCAGCGTGGTGGGCGAAGGCGAGCTGGTCCAGTTGTAGATATTCATTGATGCGGTCGCCGGCAGGGCCGGCCCGCTGATATTGATCGTGCCGCCGCCGACAAAGTTGATCGTCGAAGTTCCGGAAAAACCTCCCGTCAGATTCAACGTGCTTCCGACATCGGCGCCAAAGTCCGTCGTGCCCGCCAACGTGATTAAACCCGAGACGGTGTTGTTGCCACTCACGCTTTCCAAGGCTCCGCCGCTGACGATGCCGGTGCCGTCGAGCGTTAGGGCATTGGTAAGCGTGATGTCGTTAGTCAGTTGCAAAGCGCCACCGGTAGTCGTGGCGACAATCGCAGCGGAACCCAGATTGTTGGCGCCGGCCAGTTGCACGGCGCCGGCATCGATGGTCATGATGCCGGTCCAGTTGCTGTTGTCGACCGCGCTGCCGAAGGCCAGCGTGCCGTCGTCATTCTTGTACAGGTTGTTGCCCGGGGCCAGCGACGTATCGAAGGGGCTGTCGAGCGTCAGCGTGTCGCCGCTGATCACCTCGATGGCGCTGGTGAACGCCGGCGTGCCGAAGATGATGGTCCGGTCCGTGGCAAACGTGCCGGTGGCCCGGAAGGTGGCCGTGCCGGCCGACGGATTGAGCCGGATCTCGTTGCTCGCGTCGCCCAAAGCCGCGTCGCTGCTGGCGCCCAACACGCCCTGCGTGATGTCGATGATCGAGCCGCCGCCGCCGAACGTGTTACCCGAGTTGGTCAGGATCATCGCTCCGGCGCCCGACTTGGTGAGCGTCACCACGCCCGCCCCGGTCGGGCCACCCGAGATCGCCCCGGTAACCCTCAAGCCTTGAACCACGTTGGAGTTCGTGGCATTGAGCACGTCCATGTTCACCGGCCCGTCGGTGGGCAGTGCGTACGCGCCGGTCAGCTCCAGGCCATAGCCGTTGTTGTTGGTGACGGTGAACGTCGTGTTGTCCAGCCCGCTGATATTGCTGAAGTTGAACTCGATGGTCTTATTCAGGGCCGATGGGTCGTTGAGCTGGCCGACTTCGATTCCGCCGTTGTTGGCATTGACCGTAATGTCGGGAAATACATACGTCTGCTGCGAGCCGACTCCCAGGCCCGTTCCCGTGCCGTCCCACAATAGGCCCAAGCTGCCGCCGTCCAGATAAACAGGCTGGCCATTGACCGCGGCCGGCGCATTCACCGCCAGCACGCCCTGGTCGACGGTGACCCCGGTGATATTCGAGTTGTTGCCGCTCAGCTCGAGCACGCCCGGCCCGCTCTTGGTGATCGTCGCGGCGCTGGTCAGATTGCTGGAAATCTCCACGGGATTGCCGGCGCCGGTGGTGTTGGCCGTGAACACGTATTCGCCTGTAGTGGTGGTAATGCCGCCGCCAAAGCCGTCGACCTTGATGCCCGATGGACCGGTGAACAGGAACGCGCCGCTTTGGACCGCGAGACTGTCGCTCGCGCCCGAGCCGGACAGCACGATGTCGTTGGTGCTGCCGGTGCTGTCGATCAACAGCGAGTTCACTTGGTGGCCGGTGCCGGTCAAGACCAGGTTGTCGCCGGTGCTGGTGGCGTAACGCGCGTTGTTCTCCAGCGTGGTCCCGCCGCTGGGAGTCAACTGCTCGTACTCGGTGGTTGTGTTCAGCGCCAGGAAGCCGTTGCCGATGGACGTGTTGTACGTGACAAACGTGTTGCCGGTGGCGCTGGCGTTCACTTGGGCCTGGCCCACGGCCCAGGGCAGGATGCTGATATTGGGCGTGTCGGGCGTGTTGCTGCCGCCGCCGACCAGGGCCGAAAGCAGGTTGGCGGGATTAGCCACAATCACGTCCCCGCGTTGGACGCCAGCCGCCGTCGTCGAGTCGACCCCGATCGGGGCATCCAGCGAGCTGGCCAGAACGCTGAGCGTGGCGCTATTCTCGCGCGTCAGGCTGGCCAGCACCAGTTGCGGATTGGCGCCGACGGCCGTGGCGTTGACCTCGATCGTGTTATTGCCGCCGGCCAAGGTCACGGCGCCTACGTTTTGCGTCAGCGTGCCCACCAGCTTGCTCGTCA
>DATCFX010001311.1:0-9366 GCA_036509275.1 Pirellulales bacterium
TCTCGGCGAACGTCTCGAAGGGGCTGGTGGCAATGCCCAGGTCGCCGATGCGCAGCGCTTGCAGCACGATCGTCACTTCCGGCGGTTCTTTGGCCAGATCGAGCGTCCGCTGCGCGTAGATCACCTCGCGTGGATGGCTCGGCTTGAGCTCGCCGGAAAGCAGCTTTTTGGCCCGCTCGAGCAGTTCCGGGCTGGGACGGCGCCTGGCCAGGGTCAGCTCGCGCTGGATCATTCCCAGCGGCACCCAATCGTGGAATGCGATCGTCTGGTACACCCGGGCAACCTCGGCTGCCACTTCGTCGGCCACACGGTGCATTTGCTGGTAGGGCGGCTGGCGGCCGCGGGGATTGCGGAAGTTAATGTTGTTGATGTCGCCGCTGGTGCCGTTGCTCATGATGCCGACGAAGGGGGGATCCTGGCGGTCGGCTTTCAAAAGCTGCTGGATGCGATCGGCGAAGACGGCGAAATAATCGGCCGAATTGTCGCCGCTCCGCGTGCCGCCGACATAGTGCAACGAATAGTTGGCCAGCAAGGCGATCGGCCGGCCATCTTTGGCTTGCACCGCCAGAAAGGCGACTTCCGGATCCGTCGGGCCGGCCGGCTCGAGCAGGTCGGGGCTGCCGGCCGGAGGATTCATCCGCACCTGGTCGACGCCGCCAAACGGATTGCCCACGTTGGCCAGCGACTTCATTCGCCAGCGGCGATTGAAGACCTGGCCGGGCACGCGGCCCACGCCCCAGCCGACACGCGCCGGCTCGAGATGGTTGACCGCCCGGGTCACGCCGTCGGCAATCCGCTGCGCCAGAAATTTCTGGTAGGCCCGCTCCGACTCGGTCGTTGGCCTGCTGCCGCCGCGTGCAGTGGGGCCGGAATGCGTGTGCGTGGAGGCGATCAGAATCTTTTCGACGGGCAGGCCCGTGGCCGCCTGCGCTAGATGTTTGGCTTCGTCGCAAATCTCGCGGCTGATGCTCAGATTGTCGCAGATCACGATCGCCAGCCGCATTTTGCCGTCGTCGAGCACCAGGCAGCGGGCGTGCAACTCGTCGTGGATATTCTTCGACGGCGCCGGCACGAAGCCACCCACGACCTTCTCGCCGATGAATGGCGTGATATTGCTCGTCGCGGCCCCGGCCCGCAGCACACGTGGTTCGTCAGCACGAAGCTGCGAGGCGCAGCCCGCAAATAAGAACACCGCCGGAAGCCAGCGAGCAGTTGCCGCGACGCAGCACATTAAAAGACGATGGATGTTCATGTTTTCTCTCGGGTATTTCTTGATTCGTTGTCGGCTGTTTCGACGCGAGCCCGGTCCGCGGGCGCGGCACGAACAAGGGAGCAGCCTTTGCGCGGGGGGAGCCGAGCCTACCGTATCGGCAGGCCGCGTTCGACGGGCCTGGCGTCCGCGACACCGTATTGCGCTGCTCGCTAGCGAGTACCGGCATTGGTGTGTTTGCCCCATTTTGCTATCGTCCCCGCGGCGTGGCAAGTAATCATTGCAGGGACTCAGGATGGCAGCGCATCCGCTCGAATCCAAGTATGGCTTGAATTCGCACGAACTTTTGGACGCGATCAACGCCCGCTTTCGACTGAAGGTGGCGCTCGAAGGGGCGGTTGCCGAAGTCCAAATGGAGAAGCACATTGCCGCGGCCATGGGCTCGGTCGTCGCGAGGTACGAAACCCACGACTTGGACGGACACCCGGATTTCAGCATCTGGCTCCCCCGTCGGTCGAAGCCGCTTTTGGCCGAGTGCAAGAATATCCGCGAAAGCGGCAAAGAGGGTGGTGAAGCGTACCGCCAAGGCGGAAAGATTGTCGGCTATAAAGTCGAGACGCAAAAGACCCGTGCGGCAACGGGTGACCCGACAAGCCGGTACCACGGCGTCGAGCAGTACGATATTCTGGGCGTCTGCTTGGGCAAGAAGACTGGCGACTGGGTGGATTTCTTGTTCGTGCGCACGGTCGATCTAACGTGCCACGCCAAGTACGGCCACAAGTTAGTGGTGATGCAGCGCGTACCGCTGCCAGATGCATCGGACCTTCGGCCTTGGTATGATGACCTCGCCGAGTTGCTCCGACATATCGATGACCCGCCATGCCGATAAAGCCGCTCTACAAGACTGACCTCGGGACAGCA
The DNA here is from genome assembly GCA_036509275.1 of Pirellulales bacterium. GTDB lineage: Bacteria > Planctomycetota > Planctomycetia > Pirellulales > PNKZ01 > DATATB01. The sequence goes on from DATCFX010001311.1 coordinate 2,132, forward strand.
TATTGCGCGGACAGCCTTGAATTGCTGCCGGCGCTTCCCGACGCGAGCGTGGATCTTGTCCTAACGTCCCCGCCCTATGCGCTGCACTTCAAGAAGGAATATGGCAACGCCGATCAGCATGAATACGTCGAGTGGTTCATGCCGTTCGCGAGACAAATCAGGCGGCTGCTAAAGCCCGACGGCAGTTTTGTCTTGAACATCGGCGGCAGTTGGACCCCCGGCGCTCCGATTCGTTCGCTTTACCACTTCAGACTCTTGCTGGCGCTTTGCGACGAGATTGGTTTCCATCTCTGCCAAGAGTTCTTTTGGTACAACCCGGCGAAGATGCCCGCCCCGGCGGAATGGGTCAACGTGCGCCGCATGAGAGTCAAGGATTCGGTCGAATACATTTTTTGGCTATCGGCGTCAAAGTTTCCACGGTCTGACAACACCAAGGTGCTCCAAGCCTATAGCGCGGACATGAAGCGCCTGATCAAACGCGGCATCAAACAGACGAAACGCCCGTCCGGCCATAACATCAAGACAACCTTTGCAACCGACAAAGGTGGCTCGATCCCGCCGAATTTGATCGAATGCGGCAATAACGAGTCAAACAGTCGCTACATCAAAGAATCCAAGCGCCAAGGCCAAAAGATTCACCCAGCTCGCTTTCCCGCCGAACTTCCCCGATTCTTCGTCCAGTTCCTAACCGAGCCCGGCGACCTCGTTCTTGATCCGTTCGCCGGATCGAATACAACGGGAGCCGTGGCCGAACAACTTGGCCGACACTGGATATCGGTGGAGAAAGATCTCCGCTACGCCCAGGATTCGGAACTGCGATTCAAAGAGCCTGCCGGAACCGGTGGCAATGGCACCGGGCAATTGCTCTTCCATCTGCCAGAGTAGCGAACGCGACGACAGACGGTATCTCGGTCCATCATGCCGGCTTCGGGATTGTGCCGTTGCCAAATCCACGATCCGGGGACGCCAGAAAATGAGTCGCTGTTGGGAGCGTGCAACCATGTCGAAGTTCCGGTTCGCCAGGCTGCGAACATTTTGTGATCCGAACTGCCGCAATCGCGGGGTGTGTATCACGCTGCTGTCGGCCGCCGCACTGTTGAGCGGCGGCACGCACTCGCGGGCTGCGCATCGGCTGGTGGTGCAGGGGAATCAGAAGCTGGCCATCGTCGCGACTGATGGTAGCATTGAATGGGAAATGCCCTGGGGCGGCGTTCACGATCTGCACGTGCTGCCCAGCGGCCACATCATGGTGCAGCAAGGCGCCAGCAAGATCGTCGAGATCGACCCCGAGCAGCGAGCCGTCGTCTGGAGCTACGACTCGGCCACCCGCAACGGCAACCAGGGCCGGCGCGTGGAAGTCCACGCCTTTCAGCCACTGGCCGACGATCGGATCATGATTGCCGAAAGCGGGCCGGCCCGGATCATCGAAATCGATCGCTCCGGCAAGCTGCTCGCCGAGGTGCGGCTGAAGGTCGACCATCCGAACCCGCACACCGATACGCGACTTGTCCGCAAGCTGTCCAGCGGCAACTACCTGGTGTGTCACGAAGGCGACGGCGTCGTGCGGGAATATGCTCCGTCGGGCAAGATCGTCTGGCAGTACGCGGTTCCGCTGTTCGGCCAACAGCCGCGCGGCGGCCACGGTCCCGAGGCGTTTGGCAACAAGGTGTTCTCCGCCGTGCGGCTGGCTGGCGGCAACACGCTGCTGGGCATCGGCAACGGGCATGGCGTGCTCGAGGTGACGCCGCGGGGACAAATCGCGTGGGCCATCCAACAGCACGACTTGCCGGGCATCACCCTCGCCTGGGTAACAACGTTGGAAGTGCTGCCCGATGGCCATTATGTGCTGGGGAATTGCCATGCCGGCCGGGGGAACCCGCTGCTGGTCGAGATCGACCCTGCCACAAAAAAGGTGGTTTGGACGTTCGACCGCTTCGACACGTTCGGCAATTCGGTTTCCAATTCGCAACTACTGGACACGGGCAGCGGCACGCTCCGCTGATGTGTGAGTCATGATGTCACGAGTCGCACTGCTGAGAAAGGTTTCAGGCAGCCTGTCGTGGATTGCGGCGGCTTGCTGCTGCATCGCGTCGGTACCGGCTGCCGAGCGACCCAATATCCTGTGGATCATCGCCGAAGACATGGGACCGGACCTGGCGTGCTATGGTCGCACCGATTTGGCCACGCCGAACCTGGACCGCCTGGCTGCCGAGGGGGAACGCTACACGCGTGCGTTTTCCACCGCACCGGTCTGTTCCGCCGCCCGCTCGGGCTTGATGACTGGCGTGTATCCCACCGCCTTCGGTGCGAACAATCATCGCTCGAACCGCCAGCCCGGGGCGCCGGGGTTGCCCGCGGGCGTCGAATTGCTGACCGATCGCTTTCGCCAGGCCGGCTATTTCACGGCCAATCTCCGACGTTTTCTGCCAGCCTTGGGCTTTAGCGGCCAAGGCAAGACGGACTGGAATTTCGCCTATCCCGGCCGCGGCTTCGATTCGGCCGACTGGCAAGATCTCAAGCCGCACCAACCGTTCTTCGCGCAGGTCAATCTGCACGAGGCGCATCGCATCTACCACAAGGCCCCGTCGCACCCGGCGGATCCGGCCAAGGTCGTGCTGCCGCCGTACCTGACCGATCATCCCCTGGTGCGCGAAGACTGGGCCGCTTATCTGGATTCGATCCAGATCTTGGACGCCAAGGTGGGCGCGATCCTGAAACTGCTCGGCGAAGAGGGTTTGGCGGCAAATACGATCGTCATGTTCATGGGCGACAACGGCCGCGAAGATTTCCGCGGCAAGTTTCATCTGTTCGAGCAGGGCTGCTCGATCCCGCTGCTGGTCCGCGCCCCAGGAGTTGTCGTGCCGGGCACCGTGTCGGATGCCTTGATCAGCGGCGTCGATATCGCGGCGACGTCGCTCTCGCTGGCCGGCATTGCCTTGCCGCAAAAATTTGACGGCCGGCCCTTCCTGGGCCCGCAACGGCAAACGCGGGAGTACTTGTTTACCGCGATGGATCGCATCGACGAGAACTTGGATCAGGTGCGCGCCGTGCGCGATGCGCGCTGGAAATACGTCCGCAACTTCGAGCCCGAGCGGCCGTACCTGCAAGCCAATGGCTACCGCAGCGGCACGAACCCGACGTACCTGATCATGCGCAAGCTGCACGCGGCGGGCAAATTGAACCCGCAGCAGGAAAAGTTCCTGGCCTCGAGCCGGCCGGCCGAAGAGTTGTACGATCTGAAGGCCGACCCCTGGGAGTTGAACAATCTCGCGTCGTCGCCGGCGGATGCCGCGGTGCTCGCGCGGCTGCGGAGCCAGCTTGAAGCTTGGATGAAGCGCAACGGCGATCGACCCGGGCCGAGCGAGTCGAAAGTATCGCTCGATTTCAGCCTGAATCAATACGAAAAATCGCAGGCGCGCGGTTTCCCGAAAAATTTGGACGAACTACGAGCGAACTACCAAGGCCTGGCCCCGGTCGAACCCGTGCGATTGCACGACGCCGAATGAGCCGACTTGCCCGGGCCGACGCGGTGTTCGCCGCTTGCCAGGCGGCGCCCTTTCGCCGAGTCATGTTCCCACCGGAGCATCGACGCAGATCGCATCCCCAAAAGCCTTGTAGCAAGTCCCGATTCGGCATGGGCTTGACGCTGGGAGAGAGTTATGGAGGCCGGCGAGGATCCCTGGTTTCAATTTAGACGTTGCAAGCGCGGGATGGTGACAGGGTTCGTAATGTGGTTTCCTGTGACAATCCTGTCCTCCTTCGCGTCGCTATTCTTGCTGGGGACGGACCTGCTTGCCGGCGCGTGCGGGGGTGCGACGGTCGTCTATGCCACCTGGCATATGTTTCGACTTTCCCAACTCCGTTGCCCGCGCTGCGGCGAACGGTTTTTTGATCGGGGCGGTGCGCCGTTCCTCCAGCGATGCACGCACTGCGGCGTACGGAAATATGGAGACATCTAGAACGCTCGATCATTGAGTTTGGCGATTGAACCAAGCCGGGGTCCCGAACCAGTTGTCCATCTCTTGGGCAAACGGGGCAACCACTTCCGGCCGTTCCAGCCGCTCGCCCTGGTCTGCCGTTTCCACGATCCAACGCTGAACCGCGCTGCGCAGATTCACCAGGGTTCGCCGCTGGTCCTCATCGGGCGAGGTTGCCAGGTTGTGAATTTCGAAGGGATCGGCTGCCAGGTCGTAAAGCTCTTCATCCGGCAAGCGCGGCGCCATCAAGGCTGCCGGTGCGCCAGACAGTTTTCCCGCGGCATGCAATTGTCGCATCAGTGGCATGATCGGGAAGCATTTCTCTTTGTAGCGGTTCAAGGCGGTAAAAGATTGCTCGGGCATAAAGTTTCGAATGTATCGATACTGCGAAGTTCGGACCGTGCGAATGTGTTGCACCGTTTCGTCGATGCGATCGCGAGCGCTAAATGCCATCGTCCGTGCGGGAACCTTGGGATCGAGGAAATTCCGCCCCTGCATGAGCGCTGGAATCGGAACGCTCGCCAGTGCGAGTGTCGCGGCCGTGACATCGATCAGACTGACCATCGCCTCGCTGACCGTGCCCGGTTGAAAACCGGCCGGCGGTGGAAAGTTGCGCGGCCAGCGCACGATCAAAGGCACGTGCAATCCGCTGTCGTAGCACCAATGAATGCCGCGCGGTTCGAGGCGCCCGTTGTCGGCGAAAAAAATCACGATCGTGTCATCAGTCAGCCCGTCGAGTTCAAGCTGCTTGAGTACAATGCCGATCCGGCGATCCATGCCCGAGACCGAGTTCAAATACCGCGCCCATTCCTCGCGCACGATTGGGTGGTCGGGATAATACGGAGGTGGCTTAACTGCTTCGGGCTTTGCAATCGGGGCGTGTTCGGCCTCACCGACCCACGTCACGCGTGGCTTGCGTGCCGACTGCCGATCGTAAATATCGTACTCCACCTCGGGAGAATTGACCTGGGCGAAAAAAGGCTGATGGTTCGCCAAGGCCGACCAATCGTCGCTGTCGAAGAGTTGCGGGGTAACATCGAAGTTGAGGTCCACTTTGCCAGTGCCAACCGTGTGATTGCCTACCCGGCGCACGTTAGCGGTAAAGTATCCCGCGTTTTTCAACCGAGCCATCACGGTCCGCACTCCAGGCGGCAGCGGATGGCCGCCGTCGCGGTGCGACCGTGCGTTGTGTGCCCCGATGGTCGTCTGGTACATACCGGTCATGAATGCCGAGCGACTGGCCGAGCAAACCGGCGCGGTGGCAAAGGCCCGCGTCCAGCGCACGCCTTCCCGGGCGAGACGATCAAGGTTGGGCGTGCTGACGTGTTGGGCTCCATAGCAGCCCAGGTCCAGATCGATATTCTCGCCAATCAGCCACAAGATATTGGGCGAACGCTCAGCGGCGTGCGCCGTCAAACCGACAAGCCATACGATGCTGCAAACGGCCAGGCATTGTGCCGTGAACCGTACCGAAAAGCCGGCTGGCGACCGCGCGGCCGCCAGGCGACAACCAAGCGTGACGAACCATTCGCTCATGTCGATCAAACCGTCGTATGCCGCGGTTCTCAAGAAACGGTTGCGCTTAGGATCGACCGAAAAATAACTTCTCCGCAACCCCTCTCCCCTGGCGGGAGACGGCAGGGTGAGGGGCCGGGAAAAACCGAAGCTATTTTTCGGCCGATCCTTACAGCACGAAGCGGCTGAGATCCTGGTCCTGCGTCACCTTGTCGAGCCGCTGGCGGACGTAGGCGGCGTCGATGACCACCGCGCCGGCGCCTCGGTCGGGCGTGTCGAAGCTCAGATCCTCCAGCAGCCGCTCCATGATCGTGTACAGCCGCCGCGCGCCAATATTTTGCGTCGTCTGGTTGACTTGCCAGGCGTAGTCGGCCAGGGCCTCGATCGCGTCGTCGGTGAACGACAGCTCCACGCCCTCGGTCCCCAGCAGATGCGCGTACTGCTTGGTGAGCGCGTTCTTGGGCTGCGTCAGGATCCGTACAAACTCTTCCTTGCCCAGCGCGCTGAGCTCGACGCGAATGGGGAACCGGCCTTGCAACTCGGGCATCAGGTCGCTCGGACTGGCGCGATGAAAAGCCCCGGCGGCAACGAACAGCACGTGGTCGGTGCGCACGTAGCCGTACTTGGTTTGCACCGTCGTGCCTTCGACAATCGGCAGCAGGTCGCGCTGCACTCCCTGGCGCGAGACGTCGGCCCCCTTGCCCTCGCTGGCCACGACCTTGTCCATTTCGTCGATGAAGATGATCCCCTGGTTCTCGGCCAGTTCGATGGCCGCCGCCGTCACCTTTTCCTGGTTAATGAGCGCTTCGGCTTCTTGCTCTTGCAGCACCTTGCGGGCTTCGGCCACCGACAAATCGCGGCGCGTCGAGTGCTTGGGCAGAATCTTTTCGAACATCCCTTGCAGGTCAAAATCGACCTGCTCCACGCCCATGCCGGAGAGCATCATCGGCACGGCCTTGTGTTCGATCGTCAGCTCCACGCGCCGCTCGTCCAGCGCCCCGGCCGCCAGCAGGGCCCGCATCTTTTCGCGCGTGCGGCCGTGCCGCTCTTCAATCTGCTGCGCATCTTCGTCGGCCGCGGCCGGAGCCGGCGGCGGGGCCAGCAGGTCGAGTAGCCGCTCTTCGGCCCGGCGCTCGGCTTCGGCGGCGATCTGTTGCCGCTCGGATTCGCGCACCAGCCCCAGCGCGTTTTCCACCAGCTCGCGCACCATGCTCTCCACGTCGCGGCCGTAGTAGCCCACCTCGGTGTACTTCGTGGCTTCCACTTTGATGAACGGCGCGCCGGTGAGCTTGGCCAATCGGCGGGCGATCTCGGTCTTGCCCACGCCCGTGGGACCGATCATCAGAATGTTCTTGGGCGCGATCTCCGCGCGCAGCTCGTCGGGCAGTTTTTGCCGCCGGAAGCGGTTGCGGATGGCGATCGCCACCGCGCGCTTGGCATCGGCCTGGCCGATGATATGCCGGTCCAGTTCGGCCACGATCTGGCGTGGAGTCAGGTCGCGCACGCCATGTCCTCGACTGTAATGTGCTGATTGGTGAAGACGTCGATGCCCGAGGCGATCTCCAGCGACTTGCGCACAATCTCCGGTGCGCTGAGCGTGGAATGCGCCAGCAGCGCCCGGGCCGCCGCTACCGCGTAATTGCCCCCCGAGCCGATGCCCAGCACGCCGTCGGTCGGCTGGATCACGTCGCCCGTGCCGCTGATTAGCAGCGTGTTGCGTGCGTCGACCACCACCAGCAGGGC